>NZ_JBNHGL010000007.1:0-48987 GCF_059091245.1 Arthrobacter sp. Y3225116 | reverse complement strand
GGGACTGGCCCTGATCCTGCTGGTGGCGGCCCTCGCGATGCCGCCGCTGGCGGGCCACGCCTCCAGCCACGACGAACACTTCCTGGCGGTTGCCAGCCTGGGCCTTCATGTATCCGCCGCGGGCCTCTGGGCGGGCGGGTTGGCGGGCGTGGCGTACCTGGCGCTGCAGGCACCCGTCGACCTCCTGCGGACCGTGCGGCGCTACAGCACGCTGGCGCTGGCCTGCGCCACGGCGGTGGCTGCCAGCGGCCTGGTCAATGCCGTGCTCCAGGTTCAGGCCCCGGCCGCGTTGGTTTCCGGCTATGGGTTCCTGGTGTTGGGCAAAGCGGCGGCGTTCGCGCTGTTGATTGTGTGCGGCTGGCTGCATCGCCGCACGACGCTGCGCGCCTTTGCTGTCCGGGAACGTGCTCCCGCCGGCCTCCCGGCCAGGGCGGATCCCGGGCTGCCGGCCGGACCCGCGGCGCTGCGGCCGTTCCTGAAGCTGGCGGCCGCCGAGCTCGTGGTGATGGCGGCGGCCTACGGCTTGGCGATAGCGCTGGCCCGGACACCCCTGCCCTAGCTGGTTCCGCGGCGTGGCATGTCCACGACGGGCGGGGCAGGGACAGCCATTCCGTCAGCTCGGCGTCCGCCGGAATGAGCGTACCCCCGGCGCGTGTCAGGGTGGATGCTGCGCGTCTCGGAGCGCTGGTTGGTTCTGCGCATCCAGTCGGCGGGGTAGACCTTGGGTAGAATCTTGGTCACGGCCAGCGCGGCATACATGACGGTGTTTATGGCGACGAAGGCCGCTAGGACCGCGAACAGTTCGGAGCGCAGGATCGGTTCGGGAAGCAGGATTCCGGCGGGCAGTATGAAGTAGGCGCCGGTCATGACCGGGCCGCCCTTGCTGTTGCCGGGCCGCGGCGCGTGACGTGCTTCCATGTGGCCTTCCGGCCCAGGGATATGTCGATGATTCCTTTGACGTAGACGATGTTTATAAACATGTCGAAGAACAGTTCGGGCAACAGCGTGAGTGCTAGCAGGCGTGCCCGCCAGCCGCCCTTCCACACCGTGGCCGTCCGTTCCACGGCGAACAGGGCACCCATCCCGAGCCAGAATGGGAACAAGATCCAATCATCAAGTGAGAGCACCATCAGCGCGATGAGCAGCAGGTAGGAGCCCAGGGCAATGACGCCGTAGCCGATGCCCAGTTGCTGGGCCCAGTAACGAAGCGTCTGTGGGGTAACGCCGTAGGCGCCGATGTTCTCCAGGGCACCGCGCTGCCAGCGCAGGCGCTGCGCCCACAAGGTGCGCCAAGTGGGCATCAGTTCGGTGACGACCGTGCACTGCGCCGGGGAGATCGTCAGGGCGCCGAGAGACTTCAGCGCGATGGTTAGTTCGTTGTCTTCCGTCAGTGACGCCGTGTCATAGACGTCACCTGGCTTCCCTGGAATCGACTGTCCGCGCTGCAGTGCCGCCGCGCGCAGCGCACCGGGACGAAAGAGGGAGGCGGTGCCGGTGAGCACGAACACCCGGCCGCGGCGGCGGCGCATCTCACGGGCATAACGGATGTACTCGTTGCGTTGGAACTGGCCAAGCAGCCCGTGCCCTTCCTCCCCGTTAAACAACCCGCCCACAGCCATCAGCGCGCGGTCGTCTGTGAAGCGTTGGACCGCGGCCGCCAGAAAGCCGTCATCGAGTCTCGTGTCGGCGTCCATCACCATGACGACGTCGTTGTCGCCTTGTCCCGGCAGCAGCATCTTGAGCGCCTGGTTCAGCGCTCCGGCCTTCTTTTGCGTGTTGTCCACTGTTTCGAAGACTTCGACCCCGGCTTCGGCGGCAAGTCGGACGGTGGAGTCGGTGCAGTTATCGGCGACAACGATGATTCGTTCCGGCTTGTGCGACTGGGCCAGCAGGGAAGCGATGGTTTCGGGGAGGGAAGCCTCCTCATTGTGGGCCGGAATCAACACGGTCACCGTGACCGGGCCTGCGTAGACACCGCGGGTTGCGGCCATCACCAGCCTCGGAGCCAGGGGAGTTGCCCGGTGGTCGATGGAGCGGCGCGATCTGGTCGACACGAGCCGCTCGAGCAGCGCTATGCCGGTCACAAGCAGAAGCGCCAGGGCAGCGGCCGCCAGAATCACCCGCGCGGGAGGAGCCTGCGTGTCGTAGAGGAAGCTCCAAAGCCCGAAAATAACGCCTTCGGAGGGGGAAGCGGGCGCTTCCCGATCGTTTGCGGCAACGGCGGACCAAAGCCCCGTCGCCGCGCCCGCGGCAGTCACCCCAATGACCGCGCCGACTCCCCGTTTGAACCGCCCCCGCTCCATACACCCGCTCCTGCTGGAATGAACGTCTCAGCTGAAGAATAGCGGGGACGGGTTTGGGGCCTGCAGGGTTATCCGCTGCGTTTGCTCAAGTTGTTATGTGACCCGTGGTGGCGGCTTGAACACGTCGGAGCACCCCCAAGCCACAACCGTCGATGACCGGCAGTGCACGAGCCCACACGGATCTGGTTGACACTCCCCCAGACTTTTGGGGCGGCCAGGGTCAGCTCGTCGTTGGCGCGGCGGGTCTGGCGTGAGAACCGGCCGTTTCGGACCGGAGCCACGGCTCCGGGTCACCCATTGCCCGCCGGCGGTGTTCCGGGTGTCCCGGGTTCTTGCGGCCGGGCTGTCGGCGCCTGCAGGTTGACGGGCCCTTGCGCTGCGGCCGGTGCGGACGGATCAACGGGCCCCTGCGTTGCACCCGGGGCGGACGGGTCGACCGGCCCCTGATCCAGGCGGAAGGGCGGGTATTCGTCGCGCATCAGCAAGACGTAGGCCGCCACCCGGTAGGCCCAGCGGTTGATGCCGATGATCAGGGCGAACAGCTCCTGCCGGTAGCGGCCGCTGAAGAGCAGGATCACCGCGGTGATCAGCACGAGCAAACCCAGCAGCGAGGGGCCCCACGTGGCCGGGGACGCATACGAGTCCTCGCCCCAGCCCCTGCCCCAGCCCCGGTCCCAGGCCGCTCCGGTGCCGCTGGTGAAGATGCCGACAATGAGCAGGTGCGGGATGGCCAGCAGCCACCATTTCACCAGCACGAGCCAGTGCGAGAGACGCTGCGGGTACGCCACGTCCAGGTCGGCCGGGTAGTCCGCGGCGGCCAGGGTGAACGGCGGATACCGGTCCGTGCCCAGCGCGGAGTACCCATAGAAACCCACGCGCCAGGACCAGCGCAGCACACCGACGTTGAACCAGAACCAGGACCTCGGATACCGCCCGGTGAACAGGATCACGATCCCGGCCGCTATCGTGGCCACCAGCACGGCGATCCACAGCACGGCCAGGACGATGTAATGCGGAATCGCCAAGAGCCACTTGACGAGCCACAGCCACCGCGAGAGCCGGCCGTCCAGGAAGCCGGTCACCAGCACCGGGTAGATCTGCGTCGACCTTCCCCACCCGGCATTCCCCGCCGGCGCGGCGCCGGGGCCCTGGCCCGGGCGGCGGTACGGATCCATGCCGTCCGGGTGCTGACCCGGACGGGAACGCTCCGGATCGATGTCGCGGCCCAGGCCGGCGGAACCGAGCAACAGGAGGGGAATACCGATGACCAGGCCGATCAGCCCGGCGATCAAGAGGCCGCTCCCGGCCGGTCCCAGCACATCGGATCGTGCCCCTGCCTGCGCCTCCACCCACACCGGGCGGGAGGCATCGGCGTTCATCACGACCAGCGACCATTGGCCGGGCTGCAGCTCCCAGGCAATCTGCTGCGGGCCGCTGCCGGAGGTCGATTCCGTCCAGAAGTCCTGCTCGCCAGGCGGGGCCGGAACGCGGTCCCCTTCCGAGGTCACCTCGTCGTCGTCATCGAACCACGACGAGCGCCCCGGCCGGTCCCCGGTGTCGGAGCGGGAGGCGTCACCCAGCGAGGTGTAGGAGACGCCCTCCAGATAGGCCGCCGCGTCGGAGGCCTCGGCGATGCCCACGAACACCTCTTGGTCCGGGACCACGGGGGTGACGCGCACCTGGAAACTGGCCAGGTCTCCGAGTGCCGGAATATTGGGCATTCCCGCAGCCCCGGCGTCGACGTCCACGGAAGGACCGACCAGGGCATACCCCGTGCTCTGGTACTGTTCCGTCGGTCCGGTCAGGTAGCGGCCGTCGCCCTGCACGGCGCTGGCACCCAGAATGACGGCGGCGCTGATGGTCAAGGCCAGCCCGGCGACGGTCAGCAACACGCCGAGTACCAGCAGCACCCAGTGTCCGGGCTTCATCCGTGCGGCTGGCGGCGCCGGACCGGGCGCGGGAGGCGGGGCAGGTTGGGCGGTCATGACGGTCCTTTCGCAGCGCGTGCCGGAACCGTGCCCGGATTAGGCGCCTACGGCTGGGGTTGCAGGATGCGGGCAGCCAGATCGGCGCCCAACTACGGGGTTCTCTTGCGTCAGCGCGTCAGCACTCCGCCGAGCGATCTCCAACGTCGCACCGTGGGGACTGGCAGAGGCAATCGAAACCCGCATCGTGCCACCTCCCCCTGGGTGCGCTTCCCCGTGACAGTGCATCTCCAGCGCCCGGCTCCCGCTTCATGCAGCAGGAACGGGGCCCGTCTGGACGCCGGCGCACATCAGGCAGCCCAGTCCGTCAAATGCCCGGCCTCGCGCTCGACGCGCGTGGCTGCAGGCACCATGGTACTCAGCCGCTCCCACCGGCGATAGGGTCTACGCTCACCTGCCGGCCAAGGCCCGGCCGACAAGGCCGGGCTCAGGGTTCGTCAGGACCTCGCCGCCCAGCAGCACCGTGGGGACGGTTTCGTTTCCGTGGTTGTGCTGCCGGACGAACGCCGCGCCTTCCCGGTCCTGCCAGATGTTCACCCAGTGGGCGGCCCGGCCGTGGCGGCCCAGGGTTGCCCGCAGCCGCAGGCAGTAGACGCAGCCGGGCCGCCAGAAGATGACCACCCGGCCGGAGTCGTCGCTTTGGTCCCGCAACGTGGTCCACGGGGCGGCCCGCCGGCTGCCGAAGAAGGGACTGACCGCCCACGCGCCGGCCAGCAGCAGCGTGGCGAAGATGATGCCGGGCAGCCATTCGCCGTCCTGGCCCTTATAGAGCAGGGCAGCCACGCCCAGCCCGGCCAAAGCTGCTGCGGGAAAGAATCGCTCGTAGCGTTTCATGGACACAGCGTACGCGCGCCCTACCGCCGGTCCCGACGCCCTCCCTCCGCTTTTGCCTAGGTTTCTCCCAGCTTTCGCCACGGCAACACACATGGTGGGCCAGTAGTGTCGCTGACTTATGCACCGAGATGGGAGAACAGTGTGACTAAGAAGTGGTTAATGAGCCTGGCCGTTGCCGGCTCCATCGCCGTCCTCACCGCCTGCGGCGGGACGCCGGCGGAGAGCGGTTCGAGCCCGGCGGCCTCCGCGGAAGCCGGCGCGGGTGCGGAAGAGCAGGCCCAGCTGCCGGAGCCGGATCTTGAAGGCATCCCGGACGTGGTGGCCGTGGTCAACGGGACGGAGATCCCGAAGGACAAGTTCACCGCCGCATACGAAGGGCAGTTCCAGCAGATGGCCATGCAGTCCCAGATGACGGGGCAGGAAGTGGACCAGGACGCGCTGAAGAAGCAGACGGCCGAGGCCATGGTCGGCACACAGCTGCTGATCCAGGAAGCGGACAACCGCGGGATCAAGGCGTCCGACAAGGACGTGCAGGCCTCACTGGAGGAGATGGCGAAGGCCAACCAGTTCAAGACCGTGGACGAGCTCATGGCCGCCATCAAGGAACAGGGCATGACCGAGGACGAGGTCAATGCCGAGATGGAGACCCAGGTCCGGGTGGACAAGCTGATTGCCGAGGAGACCGGCAACGCCAAGCCCACCGAGGACGAGCTGAAGGCCGCCTACGAGCAGGCCAAGAAGCAGCAGGAGCAGATGGGCGAACAGACCGGCCAGAAGGCCGAGGTCCCCTCGATGAAGGAAATGCGGCCGAACCTGGAACAGCAGATCCAGGCGCAGAAGGAAACCGAAGCCACCCAGGCCCTGGTCACGGACCTGCGTGAGAAGGCGGACGTCAAGATCCACCTCTGATTCCCCCTCTTGCGAAACTACGACGACGGTGCCCGCCTCAGCGGGCACCGTCGTCGTAGTTGTGGGGCGGCTGACGAAGTTGTCGGGCGGCTGACGGAACCGGAGCCTACCCGCGCCTGACCTGTATCTTTTGCCGCGGCGTCTCCGTCTCCGGCTGCGGAACCGGGGCCTTGATTTCCAGCACCCCGTCCCGGTAGGTGGCGGTGATGTCCTCGTCCTTGACGCCCTGGGGCAGCGGAACGCTGCGGGAGAAGGATCCGTAGCGGAACTCCGAGCGGTAGCTGCCCTTCTCCTTCTGCTCCTTCCGCTCGTGGCGCTCGGCGTGGATATGCAGCTGCCCCTCGGAGACCGAAATCTCCGCATCTTTCTCCGGGTCGATACCGGGCAACTCTGCGCGGATGGTCAGGACGTTGTCCTTGATCTCCTCCTCCACCCGGATCATGGATTTTTCGTGTTCACCTTCGAAGAAGCGGCGGAACGGCTCCGCCAGTTCGAAGGGCGAGCGGCGCTCGAACGGCGACCACCTGGACACATCACTCATGGCTCACACTCCTGTGACAGCAACCGGCAGGCCGGCGGCCAAGCGGCGCCGGCCCGTCATACCCTTCAGTTTTCGCAGGTGCAGGTCCTGGCATTAGGCACCCGGTGCGTTCGGCACGGCAACATGGTATAGCCGCCCGGTCTAAACCGGAATGGGTCAGGCCTGCGGGCGGATCGCGGCATAGAGCAGCATGTCGCGGCGCACGCCGCCGATGGTTTGATAGCTGCGCAGCAGGCCCTCGCGGCCGAAACCTGCGGACTCTGCGGTCCGGATCGAGGCGTTGTTCCAGGGCTCGATGTACAGCTCCAGCCGGTGCAGTTCCGGAATGGTCCAGGCGAAGGCCGCGAGGGCGGCGAGCGCATCCGCGGCCCGGCCCTGCCCCCGGTGTGCCGGGGCCATCAGGTAACCGGCGGTGGCCCGGCCTTCCGGCAGGTAGGTCAGCCACAGCCCGATCTGGCCGACCGCCCGGTCCGACTCCGAATCCGCCACCGCGAAGGAGTACCCCGCGCCGGAGGTGAACCGGCCGTTCTGGCGCAGGATCCACTCCACCGCGTCGTCCTCCCGGCACGGCGAAGGGATGGAACTGATCAGCGGGATGTACGGATCCTGGGCCAGCTCCAACGCCAGGTGGGCGTCGTCGCTGCGGAATTGGCGCAGCACCACGCTGCCCCGCGCCGGCGTGACCTCCGGCCAAGCGAGGGGCAGGCGTGCATCCATGTCTGCGAGTGCGCCGGTTCCCCTGCGCGTGGCCGGCACCGGCGGCGCGGAAGGGACCGGCGATACCTCCGGGCTCAAGTGGTTTCGGCCAGGACGTCCATGATGCCGCCCACGAACTGGTCCAGATCGCCCGGGTTACGGGAGGTGACCAGGGTCCAGCCGTGCTCGCGGTCGATCACCACGGGCTCGTCGTCCCACTGCCCGCCCGAATTCATGATGTCCGCCTTGAGCGAGATGTAGGAGGTGAGGGTCTTGCCGCGGGTGCGCCCGGTTTCCACCAGGAGCCACGGGCCGTGGCAGATGGCGGCGATCGGCCGGCCGGATTCGGAGAACGACCGCACGATGCCCTGGGCATCCGGGTCCAGCCGCAGCTGGTCCGCGTTCAGCGTCCCGCCGGGCAGGACCAGCAGGTCGTAGTCGCCGTCGGAAACATCCGGCAAGGATTTGTCCACCGGGATTTTTTCGCCGCGGTCCCAGTCCCCGACCATGGTTTCCACGTCGCCGGCTTCGGGTGCCGCGATCGTGACGTCGACCCCGGCCGCGCGCAGTTTTTCAACCGGGACTTTCAGCTCGTCCTGTTCGACGCCGCGGTTGCTCACCGCTACCAGGACCTTTTTGCCTGCGATTTCGGGCATGGTTTTCCGTCCTTCCAGTCGAGATGTTCGGACATCTTCCACCTTGCCATTGCTGGGAAGCGAAGCCAAGGCGCTGCCGCGCAGGTGCCGCCGCCGGCAGGCGCCCGGCGCCGTGCCAACTCTTGACGTGTCCCGGGGGCCGGGGTCAACTGGAGATCACGAACCGGCGCGACGTGCGCCGATCCAGTAAGGAGACGCCGTGAAGCTCCCACACCCCCGGGGTCATGTCAGCGAGACGTTGTTGAGCACCCTGCACAGCAGCCAGATTCCCGACGCGCTCCCGGAGCTGCAGGCCGCGGCCGAGAACACGCTGGCCGTCACCGAGGACGTCCTGTTCGACGAGGACCTGCAGCTGGCACTGTTCTGCTTGTACGAACTTCACTACGGCGGGCTGGACGGCGTGGACGACCGGTGGGAGTGGAACCTGCCCCTCCTGCGGGTCCGCGCCCTGATCGAGCAGCGGATGGAGGCCCGGCTGCGGGAGGCCGTCTCCGTTTCGGCCCCGCAACAGCTTTCGCCGCAGGCGGTGGCGGACCGGCTGTTCGAGCTGGCGGCCGACGACGACGGGCCCAGCCTCTCCGCGTTCATGGCCCGCGAGGCCTCGCTGGAACAGGCCAAGGAATTTTTGGTCCTTCGCTCGGTGTACCAGTTGAAGGAAGCGGATCCGCACACCTGGGCCATCCCCCGGCTGGACGGGCGGGCCAAGTCGGCCATGGTGGAGATCCAGGCCGACGAATACGGGGGCGGCAAGCCGGGCCGGATGCACTCGGAGCTCTTCGCCCGCACCATGCGCGGCCTGGGGCTGGACGCCTCGTTCGGAGCCCATCTGGACTCCGTCCCGGCCATCACGCTGGCGTCGGTCAACAGCATGTCGCTGTTCGGGCTGCAGCGGCGGCTGCGCGGAGCGATCTGCGGCCACCTGGCCATTTACGAGATGACCTCTTCGATCCCTAACGGCAAATACGCGCGTGGTTTCCGCCGGCTGGGTTTCGACGGCGACGTGACGGAATACTTCGAGGAACACGTGGAGGCCGATGCTGTCCACGAACAAATCGCCGGGCGGGACCTGGCCGGCGGGCTGATCGCCGAGCACCCGGCTCTGGCGGCCGAGGTGTTCTTTGGCGCGGGCAGCGCGCTCTACCTGGACGGGCTGGCCGGCGGCTGGCAGCTGGATGCCTGGAGCTCCGGCCGTTCGGCGCTGCGCCAGCCCCTGGATGCGGGCCAGCAGGCACCGGTCGCCGCCGGCGCCTCGGTGTGAGGATCGAGTACGTCCTGCCGCTGAAGTGGCAGGACGGTGGCGGCGACGCCGAACTGACCCGGTATCTGCTGTCCCTGCCGGAGTGGGTGGACGTGACGGTGGTGGACGGCTCGGCGGAGCCGGTTTTCGCCGGGCATCACCGACTCTGGCGGCGGCGCGTGCAGCATCTCCGCCCGGACGGGCCGCCCACGCCCAACGGGAAGGTGCAGGGGGTGCTGACCGGATTGCGGCACGCGCGGCATGACCGGGTCATCATTGCCGACGACGACGTCCGTTACACCCCGGAGAACCTTGCCGCCGTCGCGGAATTACTGGGGCAGGCCGAGCTGGTGCGCCCGCAGAACTACTTTGCCCCGCTGCCGTGGCATGCCCGCTGGGACACCGCGCGGTCCCTCCTGAACCGGGCGATCGCGTCCGACTACCCCGGCACGCTCGGCGTCCGCCGCTCGCTGCTGCTGAGGACCGGCGGCTACCGCGGCGACGTGTTGTTCGAGAACCTGGAACTGATCCGCACGGTCCAGGCGGCGGGTGGACGCCAGGTCCGGGCCGACGGCATCTATGTCCGGCGGCTGCCGCCGACCTTCCGGCACTTCGTGGGCCAGCGGGTCCGGCAGGCTTACGATTCACAGACCCAGCCCGCACGCTTGGCCGTCGAACTGCTGCTGGTCCCGCTCCTGCTGCTGCAGGCGCGCCGGCCGGCGGGCTATGGGTTGTGGGTTACCGCCGCCGTCGTCCTTGCGGAGGCGGGGCGGCGGCGTGCCGGCGGTGCCCGGGTATTCGACGCGCGGGCCCCGCTGTGGGCACCGCTGTGGGTGCTGGAGCGGGCCGTGACCTCATGGCTCGCCGTGGGCTGGCGCTGTGCGGGCGGCATGCCGTATTCCGGCCGTCGCCTGCGGAGCGCGGCCAGCAGCCCGGCCTCACTCCGGCGGCGGTTCAGCCACCTCAACGCCTCGATAGGAGAAATCTATGATGAGCCAGGAACCGACCGAGATCGTCGTCTGCCCCGACGGGCCGCTGCTGGTGCGCGGTGACTTTGCCCTTGTGGACGGCGACGGCGAGGCGGTGCCCCGGACGCGGGAGACGGTCGCCCTGTGCCGCTGCGGCGCGTCGGGCATCAAACCGTACTGCGACGGAACGCACAAGCTGCTCGCGGCGAGGCGCAAGGCCGCGCAGTAGCGCGGTCGTGCGGCCCAGTAGCCCGGTGGAAGTCGGCGCCGTAGCGAGGTTGTGCGGCGCCCTAGCGCGATTGTGCGGCGTCGTAGCTTGCCCGCGCGACGCTGCAGGAGCGCCACGCGACGCCGCTGCTGAGGGTGCGCCGTGCCTGACGAAGTGAACGACGACGCCGGGGCACCGTCCCGGCCAGTCGACGGGCTGCGTGAAGAGCGCTTTCTGGGCGGGCGGGACCTGACCAGGTGGGGCACGCCGCCGGGCAGGTTTCTGGCGCGGGGAATGCACCGCCTCAGCAGCATCCTGGGTCCACACGCCGCGTTGATCCTCACGCTGGCCGCCGGAGCGCTGGTCGCCGTGCTGCTCACCGTCGCGTCGGCGGAGATCTACGAGGCGGTGACCGACGAAGACGGCGTTGCCGAATTCGACCAGCCGGTCCTGGACGCGGCACAAAGCGTCCGGTCACCCTGGCTCAATACGGCGGTTACCGCGTTCACGAACATCGGCGGGCCCATCGGGATGCCGATCCTCGCGTTGCTGGTCATGGGTATCCTGACCTTCCGCCGGCGGTCCTGGACACCGGCCATCCTCATCACCACCGCCGCCGCCGGGTCGCTGTTGATGACGGTTGCCGCCAAGCAGTTCATCGGACGGGCCCGCCCGGCGCTGCGGGAGGCGGTGCCGCCCTTCGAATATTCGGCGTCCTTTCCCAGCGGGCACTCCCTCAACGCGGTTGTCATCGCCGGCGTGGTGGCCTACCTGCTCATCCTGCGCCAGGCCAGGCGGCGGTCGAAGATCCTCACGGTCGGCGCCGCGGCCCTGTTCGCGGTGGCCATGGGATTGAGCAGGGTCTTCCTGGGCCACCACTGGTTCACCGATGTCCTGGTCGCCTGGACCCTCGGCGTAGCCTGGCTGGCGCTGGTCATCACCGCCCACCGCCTGTACCTCACCGTCTGGCACCGCGGGGCCGGCCGGGATTCCACCAGAAGGAGATCCCCGCCCGCGGCATCCTAGCGCGGCACCTCGGGCAGATGCCCTCAGGCGGGTTTGACCAGGACGCCGGCCAAGGTTGCCGGGCACCCCGCTGGCGACTGGGCGGGGATAGTCTGGAAGTCCCGACGTCCAAGGAGATGCCCATGAGTTCCGTCCTCCCCACCCTGCTCACCAGCACCGGCCTGCTCGGCGGTTTCAAGACCGGCCAGGCGACCAAGAACCGCCCGCTGGCCGGCGCCGTGCTGGCCGCCGCGGGAGCCGGAGCCTTCGCGATGTGGCAGCGCAACGCCGGCACCGGCCGGGCGGCTGCACTGACCGGTGGCTATCTGGCGGCCTTCGGCGTGTCCCACCCGCTGGCCAAGAAGATCGGCGCCTGGCCGGCGGTTTATACGGTGACGGCGGCGACGGCGCTGGCTTCGCTGGTCTTCGGCCGCAAGCGCTGACCGCCCACTAGCGCGCGGGCGTCATGCCGCCGGCAGGTCCCAGTACAACCGGCCGGCGTCGGTTCGCGCACCCGGCGCCGGCTCGTGCAAGGATTTTTTGCCGCCGGGCAGCAGGTGCACCACCTCAAAGTCGTGCAGCAGCACCAGGACGTCCGAGATGATCCGGCGGTGGCAGCGCCACCACACGCTCTCGCTGCACATGATCGCCACGTCGGCGGCCTCGGCGTCGGTCAGCAGGCGTCCCAGTCCGTTGCCGAATTCCGGGGTGCGGGTGTAGGCGGCATAGGCCCGGAACGCAGCGACTTGCCACCAGCTGTCCGGCTCCGGCTCGCCGGCGGGAATCCGCCGTCGTCCGCCCAACTCTTCTTCCCAGCGGTAGCCGAGGCCCGCCGTCGGAAGCCATTCGGTGAGCGCGTCGCGGCCCATGTCGGGATGCTTGCGGCTGCCCGGGAAGCGTCGGACATCGACGACCTTCTGCACGCCGGCGCCGTGGAGCAGTTCGGCCAGCTCTTCGGGCGTGCTGGTGCCGTGACCGACCGTGTACAGCCGGCGGTGTATGTCTTGTGGCATCTGCGAACCCGGATTAACGCGGGACCGAACCGTTCTTGCGGCTGACGCGGGTGCGGTAGCGCAACTGGATGATGCGGGCTGCCCCGGCGGCGGCGACGAAGATTCCCCCGGCGACCGACGCCACGAACAGCGCCAGCCCCAG
The DNA here is from genome assembly GCF_059091245.1 of Arthrobacter sp. Y3225116. NCBI lineage: Bacteria > Bacillati > Actinomycetota > Actinomycetes > Micrococcales > Micrococcaceae > Arthrobacter > Arthrobacter sp. Y3225116. The sequence goes on along the minus strand of NZ_JBNHGL010000007.1, from coordinate 36,490 downwards.
TGCGACCTGCCCCTCGAAACCGAAATAGCGCAGCAGGACCTGGTCCTGGTTCTGCGCGATGAACACAATCAGCAGCACCAGCAGGAGCAGGGCAACGACCACCGACGTCCAGATCATCCCCAGCCGGGTGCCTTGTTGCCTCGCCTCGCGCCCATCGAGCGCGTCCCCGCCGGTCCCGCCGGTTTTGGGCCCAAGACCGTCGGATCCGCCCTGCCCGGAGCCACCGGACGGCCCCGGTCCCGATCGGCCGGTGTTGGTCCCCCCGGCCTCGGCTCCGTCCCGTCCCGTGCCCTTCGGATTGGAAGTCATCGCTGTCCTGCCTTTCGCCGCGGCGCCTTTTCCCTCAGCGTAGACGATGCATCAGCGCAGCGACACCGGCGTCAAACCGCAAACACGTCATGCCCCACGACTTCGTGCAATTCAATCTGCCCACCTGGCAACTTCCAATAATGAATGCGGCGGGCAGCGGGAACATCCTTCTCCACCGCCATTCTCCAGCACATGGCGCCGTCCTCTCGACCGACATGTGGTTCATTCGCACCCATTCCGGTGCGGAGTGGGTGAAGCTCACGCGCCGGCAGGTCTGCCGCCAGGCCAGTCAAGAGATGCACTACCGCCTTCGCAGCTTTACGGCGCAGCGACAATGGCAAGGCGAAGTAGCTAGCGGCGAATTTCGAGCCGACCAAGTAGTCCTGGTTCCAGGGCCGTTTCTTCTTGTCCTGTGCAGGAGTCCGTTCCACCCAGGCAAGATAGAGTTCATGGCGCACAGCCGCCTCGTGGTCGGGAAAGCTGTCCCGCGGGTCCGTTTCCTGGTCGTGCACTGTTTTCAGGGCCTTGCGTGCTTTCTTTTGTGAAGCATTGAGCAATTCTGTCTGCCGCCTGTGCCTGAGTTGAAGGGCGGATAGCTCGTAGACCACTTCCGCAAGATCTGATTTTGTCTGCTCGAGCTGTTTGCCTAACTGCTGGGCTTCGGCGACCGCCTGCTGCTGCGAGGCATCTCCCGCTGAGGCCGCGCGAAGCTCAGCGTTAAGCCGCTCAATGGTCAACAGTGCGTCTCGGAATGCCTGCCCACGCTTTACTCCTGCTGCGTTCACGACGACGGCCTCGCCGGCCACGGCGCTGTCACCGCTGGCACGCGCCGCGGCGTTATTGTCATCCAAGGCGTCGAAGTTCAGCGATACGTCAGGCAACAAGTCACGGTCTGGCTGGAGCCATGGAACACCCCCGGCAACTAACACCGGTGCTTCCACGACCGGTTCGTCGTCTCCCACGTCGGTCAATATCAACCTGGGGACGCCCATTGACTGGACGAGCCGCGCAGGGACGACTTGTCCTGGAGCGAGGAGCGTATTGACGTCGTCCAGAGGATTCGAACTGATGTCCGCCCGTTCAACCGTGATGTTGACGCCCGGCAGCGGAACCAATACCGCCTGGTCTGCCTCGGCAGAAGCAACCAGACACAACACGACCTGTCGCCAGCTATAAGCAACACCCAGTCGGGGAATAGTCACGATGTTGCGGATGTCCAGAACCTTTTCAAGCGGTTCCAACACTCCGGTCACCCGCTGGCCGTGCTTCAGCAGCCAATCGAGCCGGGCCTCGATCCCCAGGTCCTCTCGTCGGATGACCACCCTGTCTCCGGTATCGAGTTCCACGAGGGCCCGCTCCCCTGAACCGATAAAGCCGGAGACCCATCCGGTCGCAGTCCGCGGAGCCTTTGACACGAACGTTGTGGAACGGGTCCGGGAGTCGCCAAACCCTGCCGCATCCGGATACATATTTGGATTGGGCCTTCCCAGAACATCGTCCAACAGTTCCTGTGTCAGCCGAGACACTCTTCCTGGGTCGGCCGCCAAATAGTAGGGGCCTGGTTCAACACCCCGTTCCATTCCAACTGGGTAGACGCGGGCGGCCGTTCCGTACACATCCCAGTCTGCCGGCAGATCGCTTTTCAACTGGTAAGTGATGGGGCCGCTGGCCACCGTTATCACGTCGGCCCAACCCTCGACCTCTGCCGCGACTGTCTCTGCATCGAACTGCTTTGCCTCATTGCCAGCCGCATGCGAGATAACGACGAGATGTCGCTCTCGGCGAGACATGACCAGTTCTGCCAGTTCCGCCCCGGTGCCCTGCCATTCCTCAACCGCCATTCGAGTTCCCCAACTCTTTCGCGCGCAGCCGGACACCACGCTCTTATTCTGAGTCTCGCAGCCAGCACTGACAGTCCTGCGAGAACGGACCCGAAGATGCGTCGGCCGGCGCGCCGCATTTGACCGAGGCCTGCCGCATGGCCGCGCATTCGAGGTCCCCCGCTGGCCCTCGCTACTCCGCGAGGTTGCTGCGCAACAGCTTGAAAAAGCGCTTCTGGTAGTCCGGCCATTCGTCGCTCACCAGGACGCGTTCGATCCCCTGCCGGACCCACTCGGCGTCCCAGTAGCCCAGCTTGACCAGTTGGGGCAGCAAAACCGCCAGCTTGCGGTTCTCCCAAGGATTGCCCTCATCGAACTGCATGGCGCTGGCACCCTTGATCCCGGGTACGTGGAACAGTTCCTTGAGCGTCACGTCGATTAATCCCGGCCGCGCCCGCAGGAACTTCAGAAAGTCGATGGCTTTAACCTGCGTCTGGCTCAACAGCAGGAGCATCGCGCCTCGATGCGCCGGGGCAGGCACGAGGCCGTCGCGGACCCAGTCAAACATCGCGTCGATACCGCGGTTACGGTCCCAGCCTTTGGGATTACGCAGATAGCGGGCCGCCCATGCCTCGACGAACAGGTCCAGGTGGCCCGGAAACAACACCGGCGGCACGTCGCGCGCAACTTTGAAATCCGTGTAGGACAGGGCGGCGGACCGTTCCGCGCCGATGCAGGCCATGTGGGCGATGTCCGCGGCGGCCCAATGATCGGGCTGCAACGGGCCCCGCCACCACCCGTCCGGCGAGCGCTCGCCGGTCGCTTCTGCCGAGACCACCATCCGGAACCTCCGGACCATCGACTTCTGAAGCCGCTTTTCGCTGTCCGGCATGGCTGCCGCGTAGCCAAGAACCCCGGCGCGATCACCGGCGCCCAGCAAGTCGAACAGCGGATTGTCGGCGGCCGGAACCGGCCCGGGATCGGTCATACCGCCAATCTAACCCGCCGGAGGCCGGCAGCTCCGCTAGCGGAACACGACCGGCACCTCGGCGGCCCGCTCGCCGGGCATGGCCGTGGGCGGTCCATTGGGTCCGGCCCGTGGGGGCGGCCCCTGGGTCCGGCCCCTGGGTCCGGCCCGTGGGTCCGGCCCGGCCCGTGGGGTCCGACTCCGTTGGTTGTACGTTCCAGCCACCCCATAGGCTGGCATCATGGACTCCCCTATCCAGAGCTATCTCCGCACCCTGCACGCCGAGCTCGCCGGCCTCAAGGACGGCAAGCCGTACGGCGGGATTCCCGCGATGGCCGGCGCGGACCCGGACAAGTTCGCCATCTGCTTGGCCACCGTGGACGGCTACGTGTACGAGGTCGGCGATTCGAACGAAGAGTTCACCATCCAGTCCATTTCCAAGCCCTTCACGTACGGGCTCGCGCTCTCCGACCTGGGCCTCGACGCTGTGGACCGGAAGGTGGACGTGGAGCCCTCGGGCAACGCCTTCAACGAGATCTCGCTGGCTCCGGGCACCGGCCGTCCGGCCAACGCGATGATCAATGCCGGAGCACTGACCGCCACCTCCCTGATCAAGGGCAGCGGCGGCAAGACCGGTTTCCGACGCATCCTCGAGCACTATTCCGCCTTCGCCGGCCGCGACCTGTCGGTCAGCGAACGCACGTTCCAGTCCGAGGCCCGGCACGGCTACCGCAACCGGGCGCTGGCCCACCTGCTGCGCTCCTTCGACGTCATCGAGCAGGATCCGGACCCGGTGGCCGAAGACTACTTCCGGCAATGCTCGGTGCTCGTCACCTGCCGCGACCTGTCGGTCATGGCGGCCACCTTGGCCAACGGGGGCACCAACCCGCTCACCGGAAAACAGGTGCTGGAGCTGGAGGTGGAGGAACGGGTCCTCTCCGTGATGGCGACCTGCGGCATGTACGACGACGCCGGTGCGTGGCTCTCGGACGTGGGCATGCCGGCAAAGTCCGGAGTCGGCGGCGGCCTGCTCGCGGTGTTGCCGGGCCAGTTGGGCCTGGCCGTTTATTCGCCGCCGCTGGACGATCACGGCAGCAGCGTGCGCGGCGTGGCGGCCAGCCGGCGGATCTCGCACGACATGGGGCTGCACTTCGTCCGGGCCGCGCGCACCGGCCGCAACGCCATCCGCGCCAGCTACGACATCACCGGCGCCCCGTCCGGGATCCGCCGCAACGACGAGGCCGCCGAGGTGCTGCGCGCCAACGGGCACCGCGCCCGCGTGATCGAGCTGAACGGGGACCTGCTGTTCGCCGGCACGGAATCCATGGTGCGCGAGGTCAGCGACCTGGACGAGTCGGTGGAACTCGTCATCCTGGACATGCGCCGGGTGGACGAAACCGCCCCGGTCGCCCTGGACATGCTGGAGCAGCTGCGCGCCTCGCTCGCGGAGGCCGGGCGCGAACTGGTGATGATCGACGGCGAGGGCGCCCTGGCGCAGCGGTTCGAGGAATCCGGGCGGCCGGTGCCGTCGTTCGCCACCCGCAGCACCGCCGTCGAATTCGCCGAAAACCGGCTGATCGCCGGCTACGGCGACGAGCTCTGCCGGCCCGCCACCGTGGAGGTGCCCGACTCCCCCGCGCTCAGCCCGCTGGACCCGGAGGACTCCGCCGCGCTCGCGGAGCTGATGGAAGAGCGCAGCTATGACGACGGCGAGCTCATCCGCCGGGTCGGCCAGCGCTTCGCCGGCGTCTATTTCATCCTGTCCGGCCGCGTCACCACCACCTCCGCCGGGCCGGGGAACACCAGAGTCAAACTCACCACGCTCAGCGCCGGCATGACGTTCGGCGAAATGGCGCTGGGCAGCGCGGACCGGCAGGAGACCACCGTGCGCGCGGATGGCCCCGTCCGGGTCAGGCTCCTTTCGGCCGAAACCATGAGCCGGCTGGAGAGCGAAAACCCGCGCCTCGCCGTCGAACTCTGGAAAGCCCTGACCCGCGACGCGTATGCGCACGTGGACCGATACATGCGTGAAACGGCCGTGCGCATCCGCGACTGACGGCTCAGAACGGGTACTGCGCGTGCCCGTTCTGCTGGATGGTGATCCAGCGCTCCTCGGTGAACGAATTGATGCCGGCCTGCCCGCCGAACTTGCCGTAGCCCGACTGCTGGATGCCGCCGAACGGGGCCATCGGTTCGTCCAGCACCGGCTGGTCGTTGACGTGGCCGATGCCGGTCTTGAGCCGCTGCGCCACCTCGATGCCCGCGGCCAGGTTCTCCGTGATGACACCGGAGGTCAGGCCGTAGTGCGTGTCGTTCGCCAGCTGCACCGCCTGTTCCGGGCCGTCCACCTCCATCACCGTGGTCGCCGAACCGAAGATCTCCTCGTCGTAGATCCGCATCTCCTCGGTGATCCCGGAGAGTACCGTCGCGGGCACCACGGCCTGGGCCGCCTTCCCGCCGCCGGCCAGCACCGTCGCACCCTTGGACACGGCGTCGTCGATCAGCGCGTACTGCCGGTCCGCCGAGGCCTGGGTGACCTGCGGTCCGATCACCGTGTCCTGCTTCATCGGGTCCCCGGTGGGCAGTGTGGCGACCTTCTCCGCGAACCGGCTCGAGAACTCCTCGGAAATGCTGCGGTCCACGATCACCCGGTCCACGGACATGCAGATCTGCCCGGCGTTCATGAACGAGCCGAAGGTCGCCGCCTGCACGGCGTAGTCGACGTCGGCGTCCTTGAGCACCACCAGGGAGTTCTTGCCGCCGAGCTCAAGCACCGCCGGCTTCAGGTTCTGCGCCGCCAGCGTGCCGACGATGCGCCCCACCTTGGTGGAACCGGTGAAGTTCACGTTCCGAACGCGGGGGTCGGAGACCAGGGTGCTCACCACCTCGTTCGCGTCCGCCCGGTCATTCGTGATGACGTTCAGCACTCCGGCGGGCAGGCCCGCATCCAGCAACGCGTCCGCCAGGAACAGGCCGCAGGAAAGCGGCGCGTCCTCGCTGGGCTTGAGCACCACGGTGTTTCCCACGGCCATCGGGATGGCCATGGCCCGCATCCCCAGGATGAAGGGCGCGTTCCACGGAGACAGCGCCGCCACCACGCCGTAGGGCTGCCGGACGGAGAACGAGAACTTGCCGGGCAGGTCGGTGGCCAGCACGTCGCCGCGAGGGGCGGTGGTGGCGGCGGCGGCCGAGCGCAGGATGTTGGCGGCCAACTGGACGTTGAACCCGGCCCAGACCGCCACGCCGCCCACCTCGCCGGCCATCAGCTCGATGCCCTGCTGCATCCGTTCCTCGAACAGGTCTGCCGCTTTCAGGAAAATCTTGGCCCGCTGGGTGGGAGGCGTTCCGGCCCAACCGTCGAAGGCCGCCGAGGCCGCGTCGACCGCTCGCGTGACATCTTCCGGCCCGGCGGCAGCGACGGTGGCGAAGGGTTCGCCCGTGTAGGGGCTGATGTCCTCGGTGGTCTTGCCGGAGGCTGCCGGGACGTGCTCGCCGTTGATGATCAACTCACGCGTGATGGGCATGGCGCTCATTCCTTTCCGAAGTGGCTGGGCCACGCCGCCGGCCACAGCCGAAGCTCCGGCCGTCCCCGCGGCCCGGATAAGGCGGAGCCTACTCCCGCCGTCGTGCCCGGACAATGGGACGGCCCGCGGATGAGGGCCGCCGGCGGCCGACGGGCTGCCCGGTCATAAGTGAAACCGTTTAAGTTGGTCGGTTATTACCGTTTTACGAAAGTGTGTGTGAGCCGCATCATGGAATTCAGGTTCCGCCGGCACCACAGGCGGAAAGACTTCCGAGGAGCTCGACCCATGACCCATTCCCTCACGCCGCACGTCGTCACGCTGGGCACGGCGGGCGGTCCCCGCTGGTGGACCGGCGAGAACGCAGGCCGCCGCACCGGCATCGCCACCGCCGTCGTCGTCGGCGATGCCGTCTACTTGGTGGATGCCGGCAACGGCGTCGGACGCCAGCTGATGAAGGCCGGCCTGCAGGTTTCGTCCTTGCGCGGGATTTTCCTGACCCACCTGCATTCCGACCACACGATCGATCTGGCCGGGCTGGCCATCTTCGGATTGTTCACCCTCACGCCGGGCCAGCGGAGCATCCGCATCCTGGGACCGGGCGACCGGGGAGAATTGCCGCCGGCTTCACCCCGCGCCACGGTTCCGCCGTCGCCCGTTTTTCCGCAGTTGCCGACGCCGGGCACCCGGGACATGTTCCACCACCTGATGCAGGCGTACGCCACCGATCTCAACGACCGGGTCATCGACGCTCTGCGCCCCTCGCCGCTGGACTATTTCGTGGCCGAAGACATCGTCGTCCCCGACGCCATCGGCTACCACCCGAACCAGAACCCGACGCCGGCCGGCATGGAGCCGTTCGAAATCTACCGGGATGAGCTGGTCACCGTGACAGCCACCCTCGTGGAGCATCCGCCCGTGGCACCCGCCTTCGCCTTCCGGTTCGACACGGCCGAAGGGTCGGTCACGATCTCCGGCGACACCGCCCCCTGCCAGAACCTGGTGCGGCTGGCCCGCGGCACGGACCTGCTCCTGCACGAGGCCATCGACTTCGACTGGGTGCAGCGGGCGTACGGCAGCATCGATTCCGACGAAGCCCGGGCCTCCATCGACCACCACCGCAGGTCCCACACCTCGCCGCAGGACGCCATCGCGATTGCCCGGCAGGCCGGAGCACGCACCTTGGCGCTGCACCATCTGGTGCCGGGAACCACGCCGGACGCCGTCTGGCAGGCACACGGCAAGGACTTCAACGGCACGTTCCTGATCCCCGACGATCTGGACGTTATCTCCTTCTCTTCCAGCGACCCGGAATTCACCGGAGTCGCCGATCATGACGAAATGGCGGTTGCACCATGAGCAATGACACGACGACGGCGTCGGCCCCTGCCGCGAACGACAGGCAGCCCGGGGACCTGAAGGTTCCCAGCCTCAACACCCCGGAAATGCGGCGCATCCTGGCGTCCAGCTTCCTGGGCAGCGCCATCGAATTCTACGATTTCATCCTCTACGCCACCGCGGCGGCGCTGGTTTTCAACACGGTGTTCTTCGTGAACCTGGACCCCGCGGTGGGGATCTTCGCCTCGTTCGCCACACTGGCGGTCGGTTACATCGCCCGGCCGCTCGGCGGGATCATCTTCGGCCACTTCGGTGACCGGCTGGGGCGCAAGGGGGTGCTGATCACCTCCATGGTGCTCATGGGCGTGGCCACCACCCTGATCGGCCTGCTGCCGACCACGGCCCAGATAGGCATGGCGGCTCCGCTGGCGCTAATCGTCCTGCGCATCGTCCAGGGCTTGGCCGTCGGGGGCGAGTGGGGCGGTGCCATGCTGATGGGCCTGGAGCACGCTCCGAAGGAACGCCGCGGGTTCGCGGCCAGTTTCGCCAACATGGGAGGTCCCGCCGGTGCGGTGTTGGCCACCCTGGCGGTTTCGGCCGTGTCCGTGCTGCCGGACGAGCAGTTCCTGACCTGGGGCTGGCGGCTGCCGTTCCTGATCAGCATCGTCCTGGTGGGCATCGGCCTGATCGTCCGCCTCAAGGTCGCCGAGTCCCCGCTGTTCCTGGCGCTGGAGGACAAGGCCGAGGAGAAGAAGATCCCGATTCTCGAGGTGCTGACGAAGTACCCGAAGAACGTGATCATGGGCACGCTGGTGGGGATGAGCTCCTACACCGTCCAGGGCCTGATGACCGTCTGGGCCATCTCCTATGTGGTGGACGAGGTCGGCCTGGACCGGACGAGCGTCCTCAACGTCAAAGCGTTGGGCGCGGCGCTGACCGTCGTCGCCATCTGGTTTGCGGCCCGGCACAGCGACAAGCTCGGCCGCCGGCCCGTGATGCTGATCGGCATCGCCGCCGGCGCGGTACTGGCCTTCCCCATCATGTGGATGCTGGAGCTCGGGACGCTGTGGCTGTTCGCGATCGGGCTGTTCCTGGCCAACGGCGTCATCCAGGGCACGATTTTCGGCCCGTTCGGGGCGTTCACCGCAGAGCTGTTCCCGACCCGGATGCGCTACACCGGCGCCTCGCTGGTCTACCAGCTCTCCTCAACGCTGGGCGCAGGTTTCACGCCCATGATCGCCAGCGGCCTGGTGCTGGCGGCCGGCGGCGAGCTGTGGCTGGTGGCGACGGTCTGGGCCGGCGCCTTCGTCCTCGCGGGGCTGTGCATCCTGGCGATCAAGGAAGGAAAGGACCAGGACCTTACCGCGGAGAGCATGTAGTTCCTCCAGCCATGGTTAACCGCGACGGCGGCCGTTGCCCGGGGCAGCGGCCGCCGTCGCGGTTAAGCGGGGTCAGGCCGTCGTATGCCCGCCCGTCACCTTGCTCGCCGAACTGACGGGACGGGATTACGCCGTCGTATGCTCATCCCATCCGCTCGCCGCTGCGCCGCCGACCTCGGCGCAGAAGTCCAGGAATGCCCGCAGCCTGAGGCTGGGCCGGGTGACGCTGGCGTAGGCCACGCAGACGTCGCTGTGCCCGACCGGCCCGTCGATTTCCACCGTGGCCAGGGGAAGCCCGTCGTAGCTGTAGTTGCCCGGCGGCCGCTGCACCAGCACGGTGTAGCCGAGGCCGCGCGCCACCATGCCCCGCACCGCCTCAAAACTCGACGAACGCCAGGCGATCTTCGGATCCAGCCCGGACAGCCGCAGATTGACCAGCTGGTTGTCGCGCACGGTGGGGATGTCCAGCGAGACAAAGTCCTCTTCGGCCAGCTCGGCCAGCCGGACGCTTTTGCGGGAAGCCAGCGGGTGGTCCGCGGCCAGCAGGACGTAGGGCCGGCCTTCCTTGACGGTTCGGGCCTGCACGCCGGGCAACAGGTGCCGCGTGTGCGTCAGCACCGCATCCAGATAGCCCTCTTGCATCCGGTGCTGCAGCTCGGCGGCCTCGCCTTCCTCCATGGTCACGGTGAGGCGCGGATGCGGCTTGATGAACCGTTCGCTGATCACCGGAACCCAGAAGGCGGACAGGGTGCTGTAACAGCCGATGGCCAGCGGGCCGACCAACCCCTGCTGGCGCTCGATGATGCTGTTCTGCACGTCGTCGGCATGCCGGACCAGGCTCCGGACGTCGCGCAGGAACTGCTGCCCGACGCCGGTCAGGGCGATTCCGCGGGAACGGTGCCGGACCATCAGCTGCGCGCCGACGATCCGTTCCAGCTCTGTCAGCGCTTGGGACATGGCTGCCTGCGAGATGTGGCTGGCGGCCGCGGCGGCCGAGATTGAGCCGTGATCGGCGACTGCAACAAAGTACTGCAGCTGTTTAAGCGTGAAGTCCACCACTCTGCCAGCGTACAAGTTGGCCCGCACCGGCGGCGTAACCAGCCGATTGTTGCGCCCGATGTACCGTGACGGACGCCTTGCAACGGTCGCTGGGGGTTGCTCGCCCCTGACGGGAAGATGGCTCTCAGGTTATCCACAGGTAAATTTCAGCGCTTGGACAGTTACCGAACCGTTATGTAGTGTTTTCAGCACGTCGGCGATCATGCGCCGATGTCCTCGGAGGGTATTGCCTAGCTCTGCCAGCCTTTCCGAGTTCGTTCGCTAGACATCTGGCAGAGGCGGGGGACCCACATTCCGGGCCCCTCTTGGGGCTCTTGGGGTTAAGTCGTACGGAGTGCATACCGCGCTGCCGCACGGCCGGGTGACTCCCACCCGAACCCGACAGCTTACCTCGCAGGCATTGGGAGAGGTATCTTCTTGCTGCTCAAAAACAATCGCGCACGCCACCGTGCCACCCCGGTCCGCAACACCACCGTGGCCGGTCTGTCCCAGGCTGTCTCGTCCCGCGCCGGAACCGTCGGCCGCGGCGCTGCCGTCGTCACCGCCGCCGGTGGCCTGATGCTGGGTGCCGGCCTGCCGGCCAATGCCGCCGCCGATGTCACGGTCCCGACCTACGGCGCTGCCAATGCGACGGACACCGTTGCCGCTCCGGCCAACGCCGGCTTCGAGGTGGAGCGCGCTTCCGTTACTAGCTCGGCTGCCGACGACGGTGCCGCTGCAGGTGCCACCACGCACACCGTGGTCGCGGGCGACACCGTGGGCACGATTGCCGCCCAGTACGGCCAAAATGTGCAGGACGTGCTGGCCATCAACGGCCTGAGCGCGTACTCCATCATTTACCCGGGCGACCAGATCGCGCTGACCGGCTCCGCGCAGGGCGCCCAGTCCGGTGGCGGCCAGGCAGCGCAGGGTGGCGGCGGAGCCGCTACGACCCTGGCTGCGTCGACCGACGCCGCGACTGTCTCGCTGGCCAGCGCCGACATCAAGCCCGCCTCCACCGGCGGCAACCAGAGCATCGTGGACATCGCCATGTCGGCACAGGGAACGCCCTACGTCTGGGGCGGCACCTCCACTGCCGGCTGGGACTGCTCCGGCTTCACCCAGTGGGTCTACGCACAGGCTGGTGTCGACCTGCCCCGCCTCAGCCAGCACCAGGGCAGCGCCCTGACCCCGACCAGCAACCCGAAGCCGGGCGACCTGGTGGTGCAGAACGGCGGCGGCCACGTGGGCATCTACCTGGGCGGCGGCAAAATGATCAGCGCCCTGAACCCGAGCCAGGGCACCTTGGTGCACGACGTGAACGCCATGCCCGTTACCGGTTACTACACGATGTAACCACCCCAAAGACTCCTGGACCGGCTATTCCCCCAACGGCCGGTCCAGGATCACAGGGAAGCCTCGTCGGCCTTGCGCCGGCGGGGCTTCTCCTCTTTATGCGCTGTCTCCTTCAACGTGACACGGGAGTGCACCTCTTTTAATTAATGGCGGGTTCCATGCTTGGCGGGCTTCTCCTCTTTCACCGCGCAAGCGGGACTCTATCCACTTCTATGCGGGGGGAATGTTCCTCCTGAAAAGGACCGGTGGGAGAATCCATCACGCGCACCCCTCCCCCGCAGGTGGCGGTTCGCGCCCGGCGGTGAGCACCGGCGTCGTTGTTTATTCGAGGTTGACCGCCGGGAATAGGAGTAAGCGGGGGCAGGTTAAGCTACTACTCCGCCTGCGCCCGGCGTTTTTGGGCTGTTTCCGGCCGCCCGCAACAGCACGATTTCCACTCGAGGATCTTCCCGTGAATAAAGACATGTCGACGAACAGAGCCTCGGCACGGCCCGGACCTGCCCGCAGCGGGCTGACGGCTGATGAGTCGCGCCGGAACCACCGCGTGATTGGCATCCTCTTGGTCTCTGCGTTCGTGGTGATCCTGAACGAGACCATCATGTCCGTGGCGCTGACCGAGCTAATGGTCGACCTGGACATCAGCGCCCGCGCGGCGCAGTGGCTAACCACGGCGTTCATGCTGACGATGGCGGTGGTCATCCCGGTGACCGGGTTCCTTCTGCAGCGTTTCACCACCCGTCAGGTCTTCACCGCGTCGATGGCGCTGTTCTCCGCGGGAACGCTGCTGGCCGCGCTTGCTCCGGGGTTCGAGGTGCTGCTGGTGGCCCGCGTGGTGCAGGCGTCGGGCACCGCGATCATGATGCCGCTGCTGATGACCACGCTGATGAACCTGGTGCCGGCCGAGGACCGCGGCAAGACGATGGGCAACGTCTCGATTGTCATATCGGTGGCGCCCGCCATCGGCCCGACCATCTCCGGCATCATCCTCAACACCTTGTCCTGGCGCTGGATGTTCTGGCTGGTGCTGCCGATCGCTCTGGCCATGCTGGTGGTCGGCAACCGGCGGATCCAGAACGTGACCGAGCCCCGGCCGGTGCCGTTGGACCTGCCGTCCGTGGCGCTCTCCGCCATCGGCTTCGGCGGCCTGATCTACGGCCTCAGCCAGGTCGGCGCCGGGCACGGAACAACGACGGCGGGGCCGGGCACGGGTGCCGCCATGTGGGTTGCGTTTGCGGCCGGCGGCGTGGGGCTGCTGGCATTCCTGCTGCGCCAGGTTCGGCTGCAGCGCTCGGACAGGGCGTTGCTGGACCTGCGGACCTTCCGTTCCGGCAACTTCTCCGTGTCCGTCGGGCTCATGGCTGTCAGCATGGCCGCACTGTTCGGCACCATCATTCTGCTCCCTATATATATGCAGCAGGTTTTGGGGCTCGAGCCGCTGCAGGTCGGGTTGATGCTGCTGCCGGGCGGGCTGTTGATGGGCCTGCTGGCCCCGGCCGTTGGCCGGCTCTATGACAGGTTCGGCCCGAGGGTGCTGCTGGTGCCGGGGACGACGGTGGTCAGCGCCGTGCTCTGGTTCTTCTCCACGGTCGGCGAGGACACCGCCCCGCTGACGCTGCTGGCGGCGCACATCGTGCTCAGCGTGGGCCTGGCGCTGCTGTTCACGCCGCTGTTCTCCGCTGGTCTCGGGTCGGTGCGGAGGCAGCTGTACTCGCACGGGAGCGCCGTCATCGGTACGGTGCAGCAAGTGGCCGGCGCGGCGGGCACCGCCATGTTCGTCACCGTCATGTCCATGCAGGCGGCCGCTCTTTCCGCTGGAGGTGCGGCAACGACGACGGCGGTGGCAGGCGGAGTGCGGATGGCTTTCCTGACCGGCGCCCTCATCTCCATCGTGGCCGTGGCGGCGGCGTTCTTCATCCGGAAACCGGTGGAGGAGCCCGCCGACGAGCCGGCTTCGGTGGAGGGCGCGCCGGTCGCCCGCTGACGACGGAGTTCGGGCGGGCCTGACCCAGGGGCACAGACGGTGCTTCTGGAGCCCAGCCGCACTTAGCCGGCCGAGCTCGGGTCGCACCCCAGCCGGTCGAGATCCGCTCGCTTGAGCCGGTCGATGTCGGACTGCACACATCGAGAACGCTTGACTTTCGACGCCCGTGCTTGAGCACCCATCCACTTCTTCTCCACAGCCAGCCCCGTGCGCTTGCTCATCCACATACCGACCCTTGGTTCTCCTCCCCTGTTCGAGGGCTTCATAGGCTGTATTTATGGCGATTGAGGTGCTGGATGAGGCTCCGGGAGCAGGGCAGGATGATTCCGTCCTGCTGGCCCGGATCCGCGCCGAGGTCAGTGAACTGAATCATCGCCTTCGGCGCGACGGGCTGACCCGCAGTACCAAGTCGGTGGCCCGGACGGCGGCACAGGTTGAAGAGCTGGCCAACATTGTTGGTCAAACCCAGCTGATTCTGGCTGGCATCATCAAAGCGCAAAACATCGCCGCCGTTGGAGAAACGGACAAGCCGCATGACCCCGAGGAACCGAATCAGCGTATGCGCGGCGCCTACAAAACGAACGAAGACTATCTGCGGGCGAAGCTGGGCATTCCCCGGCAGGAGGCTGCACGACGCTTCCAGCTCGCCGAGGCCACCGAAGTCCGCCCGGCGCCCCAGGGTAAGCCTGTTGTGCAGCCCAGGCTGCCGGTGCTCGCCCGTGCAATGGACGAAGGAATGGTCTCCGGGCAAGCCGCAACTCTGATCCGGAAGGCTGTCGACGGGCTGCGTCGCACCGCCGGCCCGGAGCAGCTCCGCAAGATGGAAGAGGCACTGGTTCAGCATGCCTCCGATTACGACACCGACTCGCTCAGGCTGCTGATCCGGCATTGGGAAGGCGGCCTCAACCCAACCGGCGCCGACCTTGGGCCAGCCGAGCTCAAAGCACGCCAGGGCCTGTTCTATCGCGGGCGGCGCAATGGCCTGCACTGCTACGAGATCAACGCCACCGACGAGCAGAACGAGGTTCTGGCAACCGTCTACAACACCGCCACCAACCCTCGGTTGAGGGAAGGAACGGCCACGGCCGGGGCAGTAGGATTTGATGCGGTTGACGCACCTGACACCGACTCCCAAATGAGCGGCGCTTCCGATAACGACGACGACTCAGACGCGGATGCTGAGGACAGCGGAGCGGACGTTTTAGTTAACGCGACGGTAGAGGACGGGCGTACCCGCCAGCAGAAGCAGCTCGACGGGCTCATTGGTGCCTGCAAAATCGCTCTCACGTCTGATCTTCTGCCAGCCGCTGGCGGACGCCGCCCGCAACTGCTGGTCACCATCGACTACAAGGACTTGGCCTCCGAAGTCGGACGTCCGGGAACCAGCATCTTCTCCGGGCCGCTGACCGCCAAGACAATCCGGCGGATCGCTTGCGATGCCGACATCATCCCGGTGATCCTCTCCGGTACGGGTGCGATTCTGGATGTTGGTCAGTCCCAACGGTTGTTTCCGAGGTACATGCGGCTGGCAATCATTGCCAGGGACGGAGGTTGCGCCTTCCCCGGCTGTACTGCGCCCGCTCCCTGGACCGAAGTGCATCACATCCAGTGGTTTGAAAAGGGTGGTCCGACCTCTGTCGACAATGGCGTCTTGCTCTGCGGGCACCACCACCATCTGCTGCATCAGGGCGATTGGCGGGTCGAGGTGAGCAAGGGCGTGCCTTGGTTCTTACCGCCGCTCAGCGTCGACCCGGCTCAAAAGCCTCTTCGCAACCACGTGTGGTTGAAAGCCGCGCGGCTGCCCGAACGCCTGCCGGAGCCGGCCGGGGCGGGCTCAGGCTCCGGTCCGCCCGGCGGCCCTTCACCGCGTGGAGGCGGCCCATTGGACCCTGACGCGGCGGTCCGCAGGACGGCCGTGCGCCACTCCAATCCGTCGCAGGTCCCGATGCAGTCGGAACTCGATATCGGGGTGGAGAGCGCCGCGGGAGGCACCGCCGTGCCCGGCAATAGTTCCAGTCCATTTGACGGTTGGCCGGCCCAGCCTGCAACGCCCCCGTTCTGACAACGGGCGTTGCCGCCGGACCCAGCTCCCCCGGTGACCCAAAAGCTTTCCCATTCCGCGCAAGAGCGTTTGGGAGTGGTCAGTTGGTTGCCTGACTACCCAGCACCGTTGTTGTCGCAGGCCTGCTGCATGGAGGCCAGGGCGTCGGCCGGAATCTGGTCGCCGGACTCGGCGATCTGCGACATCGGCCCGGTGATCTCCGCGGGAACGCCGGCTGCGTCGGCGGCAGAAACCAGACCCCCGAGCATCTCCTTTTCCTTTGGACCGATGCTGCCGTCCTGAATCGGGGCACACACCTGCTTGACTGCTTCTCCGACCGCTGCGTTGGCCAAGTTGGACGCGGCCTGACTCACCGCCTCGGAAGCGGAATTAGCCGCCTGGTCGACGGCGTCGGAGGCGGCCTGTTCGACCTGAGCACAGCCGGTGGCAAGCAGGGCGACGAGCGGCAGCAGGAGCAAGGCGGAGTATCGGCGATTCACCCTGCAACTTTACTATGCCGCGGCAGCGTTCCCGATAACGCGTCGGCGCCGGCGGCGCCGGGCCGTCCCTAGCGGTCCGCCGTGGACTCGGTGTCGGGCCGTCCCTAGCGGTCCGCCGTGGACTCGGTGTCGGGCCGTCCCTAGCGGTCCGCCGTGAACTTGCCCGCGGCGATGAGCAGGAGACCTCCGGCTGCGGCGGCCACGGCGCCGGTCACCATACTTGCAGCCACTGTTGCCACCCCCGCCGCCATGAGCCAACGGCCCAGGCTGCGCCGCTTATGAACCTGTTCCGGCGGAGGAGTTTGCTGGCCGA
The DNA here is from genome assembly GCF_059091245.1 of Arthrobacter sp. Y3225116. Classification (NCBI taxonomy): domain Bacteria; kingdom Bacillati; phylum Actinomycetota; class Actinomycetes; order Micrococcales; family Micrococcaceae; genus Arthrobacter; species Arthrobacter sp. Y3225116. The sequence goes on along the minus strand of NZ_JBNHGL010000007.1, from coordinate 19,927 downwards.
CGATAGGCAGCGAAAGCGTGATCACCGCGCTGGTGTCGCCCTGCGCATCCGCGTCGACTCCCTGCTGGGAGTTCAGCGGTCCGGCGGGCATCGACAGCGCCCGAGCTAACGCCGGATCTTCGGCGGCGAGATGCCGTTCGATTTTTGCGAATTCGCGTCGTTCGGCGTCAGAAAGTTGCATCGTTGGTGCCGGCCCGTTCTGTGATGGACGCGTGCACCTGCGTGTGGTTCTTCATGGGATTCTTCCGGTGGGTACTGCGTAGGGCCTTTAGAGTATGAAAATCAAAGCCCGCCGAACAGTCGGTTGCGAACTGTTACGCCGACGTGTCTCGGGGAATGAAAAAGGGCGAATTTCACCGGCAGAAGCCCTCATTCGATGGGGCAATCCTAGCGCCCGGAAGATGGCCGATCTCGGCCGGCCAGAGATCGACAAAAACGCAGCAGCTCGGCCGATCTATGGCTACGCCTAAGGGGCACACGGTAGCCAGGCCGCACTCCCGGGCCATCGGGCCGTCAAAGGTAGTCAGCCGGCGGGGCCGTGGCTACGCTGGCAGAGAGGCACAACCTCACGGAGGAATCCAGATGGGCTTTGACCAGTACCACGAACCCGCCGCAGAGCTCTCCGCCGAGACGCGGACCTTTGCGCGTATGTGCGCCAACCTGACGGAGGAGGCCGAAGCCATCGGCTGGTACGAACAACGGATGTCGCTGGAGAAGGACCCGGAATCGGTCGCCATCATGGAGGATTCCCTGACGGAGGAGTTCAAACATTTCAGTATGGACCTGGAGTTTCTCCTGCGCAGGAAGCCTAAATGGCGCCAGATTGCCCGGGGCACCCTCTTCCAGGACGGCGACATTGTGGCCAACGGCGGGGCGGCCGAGGCAGCAACGGCTGCCGGCACGGATGAAACCGTAGTCCCCGCGTCCGGGCCGGTCGGCCGGTCTCCGTCGGGTGCGGCAAGTCGTACGTACCCTCGCCGGAGGCGAGCCGGTTCTGATTCGTCCCTGGGAATCGGCAGCCTCAAGGAGGACTTCTCATGACCATGGATCACCTGCTGCGCGAGCACGCCCCCATCTCCGACGGTGGCTGGGGGCTGTTGGACCGGGAGGCCAAGGAGCGCCTCACGGTTGCGCTCGGGGCCCGCAAAATGGTGGATTTCGCTGGTCCGTTCGGCTGGGAGTATTCGGCGACAAACCTCGGCCGCACCGAAAGCATCACGGGTCCGGCCTTGGCCGACGGCGTGGCGACGCGACGGCGCGGGGTGCTGCCCCTGGTGGAGATGCGCGCCCCATTCAAGGTTTCCCGGCTGGAACTGCTTGACCATGACCGGGGCGCGGCCGATGTGGACCTCACGGACTTGGCCGAGGCGGCGATGCAGATTGCCATTGCGGAGAACGCGGCCGTATTCCATGGCTGGAGACAGGTGGGCATTGAGGGGGTCACGAGCGCCACGCCGCATTCGCCGGTTCCCCGCGTGAATGACTTCAATGACTACCCCAAGCGTATTGCCAAGGCCGTATCGGCGCTGCTCCAGGCCGGCATCGGAGGTCCGTTCGGCCTGGCACTCGGCCCCGGACACTACACGGCCGTGGTGGAGGCGACCGAGCGCGGCGGCTACCTGCTGTCCGAGCACCTGCGCAAATTGCTGGGCGGTCCGATTGTCTGGGCGCCGGGAGTCCGCGGGGCGATCGTGATGAGCCTGCGCGGCGGGGATTTCCTGTTCGAATCCGGCCAGGACCTCTCGGTGGGCTACGACCGGCACGACGAAGAGTTCGTGTACCTGTACATCGAGCAGTCCTTCAGTTTCCGGGTGGCCACGCCGGAAGCCGGGATCCATCTCACCGGCAGCGACGGCTAAGACGGCGGAATCGGAGGACCGGGCTCGCGGCCGCCTGACCAGCGGACCAGCCCACCGGGCGGGCGTCAAACGGAGCCAGCGCAGAATGAGCACACCTGGCCGCCGGTTACGGCCGCGCGCCGTTGAAGAGCCGACCATTGGCCGCCACCTGACTCCGTGCCTACATTGGGTTGGACCACATCGAAAGGAACCCCATGTCACGCATTGCCATTTTCGGAGGCCACGGCAAGGTCGCGCTGCACCTGTCCCGCATCCTCACCGCGCAGGGCCACGAAGTCAGCTCCATCATCCGCAATCCGGACCACGTCGCCGACGTCCGGGAAACCGGTGCGGTGCCGGTGATCGCCGACGTCGAGAAGACGACCACCGACGACCTGGCAGACCAGCTGCGCGGCCACGACGCCGTCGTCTGGTCGGCCGGCGCTGGCGGAGGCAATCCCGCCCGGACCTATGCAGTGGACCGGGACGCGGCCATCCGGTCGATGGACGCGGCCGTGGCGGCCGGGGTGCAGCGCTACATCATGGTGTCTTATCTGGGCGCCGGCAAGAACCACGGCGTGCCGGAGGACAACGCGTTCTTCCCCTACGCCGATGCCAAGGCCGCCGCGGACGACTACTTGAAGTCCACATCACTGGACTGGACAATCCTGGGGCCGAGCTCGTTGACGCTGCAGCCAGCGACCGGGAAGATCCAAGCCGGACCGGGTACTCCTAACGGTGAAGTGAGCCGCGAAGACGTTGCAATGGTGGCGGCCGAAGTGCTGGCCGTTCCTGCCACGGCAGGCAAGGTGATCGAGTTCATCAACGGCGGCACGCCGATCGGCGCGGCCGTCCGAAGCGTGTGATTTAACCACAGAACCCCGCGCTGGTCCCAGCGCGGGGTTCGGAAGATTGGGGATTTAGCCTTCGCAGTCGCGGCAGTACTTCTCGCCGTTCTTTTCGCGGGCTACTTGGCTGCGGTGACGGACGAGGAAGCAGGAGCCACAGGTGAATTCGTCCTCACGGGGAGGAACAACCTGAACCACCAGTTCTTCACCGGAGAGGTCGGCACCGGGCAGATCGATGCCCTCGGCGGTGTCCGAGTCTTCGACGTCGATCAGCGCGGTCTTCGCACCACCGGAGCGCTGAGCCTGAAGGGCTTCGAGCGACTCATTATTGTTGTCGTCGTCCTTGTTGCGCGGTGCGTCGTAATCGGTTGCCATCGGGGTTTAAAACTCCTGAAGTTCTCGTTGTTTTGACCTATCTGCGAGCGCCCATCATAGCTGCTGTTCCACAGATTTCAACATCGGTCAACAACGTCTCACACACGGCGATAATTCCCGTGCACCGGCGCGGTTCCAGCGGGCCCCCAAGGCGAATGACATTGTTGTGAGCAGGGCCACTCCAGAAGGCCGAGGGGACCGGGACTCCGTTACAGAACCGCCAGCGGGACGACAGCGGCCGCGGTCGCCACGGCAGCCGCCCAGCAAAGCAGGATGACCACCGCGAACCCGGCCAGCCAGAGCGCGGCCGGGACACCGGTCCGGCGCGCCATGATGAATGCGTCGGAATTGGCCAGCTGGTGCCGGCGCCGGGTGTGCACGCTCACCAGATTCAGCCAGTCCCGCACGGCCCCCACCAGAAGCCCGACGCCGATGGCGAGCGTCAGGTGCCCGAGCCACTCCACCGGCGCGAACCACACCAGCAGCTGAGCGCCTACCGCCAACCCCACGGCAATGACGACGCCCTCGAGGTTCCGGATGAACAGGAGCGTGGCCAGCAGCAGCAGCGCGCTGACGGACAGGGCGGCACCGGACCAGCCGCCGAAGGCGGCCCACACCAGCGCTGCCCCGACCAGCGCGGGCACCGGGTATCCCCAGAAACCGGTCCAGGCCGCGGCTGCCCGGCCCGCCCCGCGACTGATCATGGCGCCGGATTGGTCGAACCGCAAATGGATTCCACGCACCAGCCGCCCCGTGGCCAGCGCCGCGAACGCGTGTCCAAGCTCATGGACCGCTGTGACGAACAACCCGAAATACCGCCAACTTGCTCGGGGCACCGACAACAGCAGCGCCGCGGCCAGGATGACCCCCAGCTCCGGCACCCCGGCTTGGAGTGGTTCACCGCGCATGAAGCCGGCGGCGATCCTGGTCCACCATTCGGCGGCGAATTGCTGCAGCATGTTCCTCGTTTCATCCGTGACTAGGCGATATAACTAGACCACACTGCCCACTGCCCACCACCGGAAAGCCCCATGGACAAGCTGGATTTCAAGAAGGACCAGAAGGAGCTGTACGCCCCGGGCAAGGATTTCCAGCTGGTTACCGTACCGCCCATGCAGTTCCTGCAGGCGGACGGCCACGGCGATCCGAACACGGCAGACACATACGGGCAGGCGGTCGGGGCCTTGTACGCAGTGTCCTACACGCTGAAGTTCGCCAGCAAGAAGCAACTCGGGCGCGACTATGTCGTCGGCCCATTGGAAGGCCTCTGGTGGGCGGAGGACATGACCGCCTTCACCCGGCGGGCCAAGGACGAGTGGTCGTGGACGATGATGATCCGCCAGCCTGACTGGCTGGAGCCGGAACACATCGAAGACGCGATGCGGCAGGCGGCAACCACAAAGAATCTTCCCGCGATGGGATCGCTCCGGCACGGTTCTCTGGACGAGGGGCTAAGCGTCCAGGTCATGCACGTGGGTGCGTACGACGACGAAGGACCGGTCTTGGTCCGCCTGAGGGATGAATTCCTACCGGCCAACGAGTTGGAACCGAACGGGCACCACCACGAGATCTATCTCGGCGACCCGCGCAAGACCGAACCGGCCAAGCTCAAGACAATTCTGCGCCAACCTGTCCGCCCCGCCTGAGCTTCAGAGGGCATGCTCTCTGGCGTCCTGGGTTCGGGACGGCCAGCCCGTGCGGTCCGGCCAGCCGGGTTATGGGGTCCTGCCCGCCTCGTACGGGCAGCCAAGACCCAAAAGTTGACACTTCAACCTAATTGCTGTCAATATTTGATTGAAGCGTCAAGTTATTGATGCTTATCGCTCGTTCCAGACGGCCGATCCTCTGACCATTGAAACGGTGAAAACATCATGACTAATTCCGCTTTGACCACCACTGCACGCACAGTTCTTCGCGTCGTCCTGGGCTTCCTCTTCGTCGCCCACGGCTGGCAGAAGTTCAACGAATGGACCATCGCCGGCACCCAGGCCGCCTTCGGCCAGATGGGCATCCCGGCCGCCGATATCGCCGCGCCAATCGTGGCCGGCCTGGAGCTCGCCGGCGGCATCGCCCTGATCCTCGGCCTGCTGACGCGGCTCGTGGCTGCCCTGTTGACGCTGAACATGCTCGGCGCCCTGGTGCTCGTCCACGCTCCCGCCGGCGTCTTCGTGGACGGCGGCGGCTACGAACTGGTGCTGCTGCTCGGCGCCGCAGCGCTGGCGCTGGCACTGGTTGGCCCCGGCCGGATCTCCGTGGACCGCGCCGTCTTCGGCAAGACCAAGCTGGCTCCCCTGGCCTAAGTTCTCAGGCAGCCCCGGCCCGGACCCCGCCGGGCAACCCCCGGATCAAGCGGGGCGCCCGAACGGGCAACTCCGGATCGAGCGGGCGCCCGAACAACGGGCGGACACCGAAACGGGCAGGCGCATCCGAAAGGCTGCACCTGCCCGTTTTGCTGTCCCCGGCCGCAGCCGTTCGCTCACACCGCCGCACACGCCGGCGCAGTGTACGGAGGCGAGCAGCGGCGGCGGGGTCTTACCGGAACACGTCCCGCCGCGTGGCGCATGCCCACGGCGACTGAATGCCTTCAGCACGTCCGTGCCGCGGGTATCGTCAGGCGGCCCTCAGCATGGCCGGCGGCCCACCTTGAGCGCCCTTCTCCAGGCCCCCGCCCGCATCCGCCGGGGCGTGCGGCACCAGGTCGCGGTCGGCGAGGACTGCAGAAAGCAGGTCATCGGCGTCAATATACTGCAGGCCCTGATCGGTCAGGCCGACAGAACGCAGCCCGGCCGAATCTGCATCCTGCCGCCCCCTGCCGGCGGGGTTCCCAGAAGCCACGCCCTGTGCCAACGGAGGAAGGGCGGTCGCGCTGCCGCCAAGGCCGGAAGAGTCCGGATCGGCCGGCGGAATCTGCCCGCCGGTCAGTTCCTGCCGTGCACGGCCAGCGGGTTGCGCGGCGGAAGGCGTGGACTGAAGATGCAGCACGGCCTTTCCTTCGGCCGCCGCCAATTCACGGTGCACTGCTGCCAGGAAGGCGGCCAGCCCCGACCCCAGCGACGCACAGACTGCCGCCAGGATCTCCGAGGAGGCCTCCTTGCGGCCGCGTTCGATCTCCGAGAGGTACTGCAGGGACACGCCGGCCCGGCTGGCCACGTCGTCGAGGGTCCGCCGCTGGCGCCGGCGCTCCCTGCGCAGCACCGCCCCATAGACGTCGCGGAGCAAAGGCGGAGGCCCTAAACCTGGACCGCGGTGAAGCTTCTGAAGTTCGAGCACGGCGGAGCTCCCTTCTGGCTGCTTCCATCGTAGGAAGCGGTGCCGTCGGCGTCAGCAGGGTCTGCTCTGGGCAGAAAGCGGCTCCGTCTTAGCCCCACCGCGCGCCCCAGAACGCAGCCCGCCGGGCCCCACCGCGCGCCCGTCAGGACCCGGTTGACGTCAGCCCCGGGGTGCTTTTGCCTTCGGAGCGGCGGCGTGTCCGGCAATTTCAGTCGATCGGCCGCGCGGACCCTTGTAGGGTGGCGGCATGGCACCTCTACGACCTATCGGTTATTGGCTGAAGCTCGTTGACCGGCTGCTCGACGAGCAGTTCATCGAGACCATGGAGGAACACGGAATCACCCGCCGGCAGTGGCAGATGATGAACCTGCTCGCAGACAAGCCATCCACCGCCGGCGAACTCGCGGAAGCCCTGGGACCTTTCATCCCGGAGGAAGAGGGCGAAGGACCCCAGGAACCGGTCGAAGAACTTGTGGAAAGCGGCTGGGTCAGCGCCGAGAACGGCCGCTACGCGCTGACCGACACCGGGCGGGCCAGCTTTGCCTCACTCGGTGAGGTGGTCGACCGCGCGCGCGCCCGCATGGCGGACGGCATCAGCGAGGAAGAGTACACAGCCACCCTCGACGTGCTGGAGCGGATCGCCCGCAACCTCGGCTGGGAGGGCTAGGCACGACGGCGGCCCGCCGTCGTCGTCTCAGCCGAAGTTGGACTCCCCCAGGTAGGGTTCCAGGATCGATCGCTGGCGCTCATTCAGGCGCAGCAGCCGGCCTGTGTCCGTGTGGAAGAACGCAAGCGTGGTTTCGGCCAGCACGCATTGCTCGGCGGTTACCGGGTCCATGATCCGGTAGGCGATGGTCAGGCTGGCGCCCTTGATCGCGCTGATCCAGACCTCCACGTGTGCCGGGATGTTGCGGTAACTGAGCGGCCGGACGTACTTCACCCGGTGCTCCGCCACCAAAGCCTGAGTGGACTCGGGCAGGTCGGAGAAGACCGGCAGGTCCACCTCGAGCCCGGGACCGCCGGTGCCGGCCGGAGGCCCGAACGCGTGGATGCGAGCTTCCTCCAGAATGCGCAGGATCTCCACGTTGTTGATGTGCCCGTAGGCATCCATGTCTCCCCAACGCATCGGCACGTTGCAGGTGAGGCGCTGGGCGGAAGGTGTCTGAGTCATCGCCCGATTCACTTTACCGGCCGTTTACGCAGGGGAAACCGTTTGGCATTCCGCATGCTGAACCCTATAGTGGGAGGGCGCCACAGGGTGTGACGCGCAACACAGGTCTCGTGATGAACACATACAAAACAGAAGATACAGCCAGCAACACTGTGCAATTCGACGTTTGGGTGGACGTCGAACTGCACATAGATACCGAATTGGGACTCATCCAGTTCTGCCTCGAGGGGGAACGCGTTCTGGGGTGGTCCGACGATATTGACGCCATCGCTGCGGCTGCCGCGGATTCCGGCGGCGCCGCCCAGTGGTGCGAAAAATACTCCAAACTCCTGGTGCCGAGTTCGCGCAAGGGGGCGGGCAACCGCTTCTTCACCGTGGCCCGCATGGACCAGGACAACGACGACGACAGGGACCGGCCGGCGGCCTGACGCCGCCTGACATGTGACGTAAGCCGTCGCCGCGCCTCCTGCGGACTTCGTTACCATGAAGCCGTGCCTACTTCTTCGCCCCCGCCCCCGGAACGCGGCAAACTCGCCGGCAAACTGCTCCGCGGCGGCACCGAACCCGACCCGCGGTTCACGCTGGCCAACGAGCGCACCTTCCTGGCGTGGATCCGCACCTCGCTGGCACTCCTGGCCGGCGGCATCGCGGTGGAGGTCTTCACCGGCGGCGTCTTCGTCCCGGAAATCCGCAAGACCATCGCCATCATCCTCCTGGTCCTGGCCATGGCGATCGGCGGCGGCTCGTTCTTCCGCTGGCTCAACGTCGAGCGGGCCATGCGCCACAAGACTCCCCTGCCGCTGCCGCTGATTGCCCCGATCCTGGCGGTAGGCGGCGGTGTGGTGGCGGCGCTGCTGGTGGTCTTCGTCGTCCTGCGGCCGTCCTGATGCGACGCGCCCGTACCGTGCCGGAGCCGGAACACCACGACGCCGGCCTGCAGCCCGAACGCACGTCCCTGGCCTGGAGCCGGACCACCCTGGCCATGATCGTGGCGACAGCCATGTTCCTGCGCTGGATGCCGGAATACGGCTGGTTCACCGGGACCCTGGTCGCCGTGGCGTTGTGCACGGCGTTCGGCATCTACATCACGCAGAAGCTCCGGTACCGCCGGGCGGTCTCCGGCGTGGCCGACGAGAGGATCCACGCCGACGCCGCGGCTGCCGCCTGGGTTGCCGGCAGCGTGGTGGTGCTCGGCGCGCTCGGCATCTATGCCGTCCTGTTCCTGGACTGAACAACGACGGCGTCCGCCCGATCGCGCTCGCGCGGGCGGCTGACGGACGGCCCGGGTGGTATCAGCGGCTCGTCTCGGCCGGGCTGCGCTGGAGTCAGGCTATGGCGTCGCGGTAGACCCAGCGGCCGTCCTCGCGAACGAATGTGCTCTTCTCCTGCTGCGCGCGGTCCCGGCCGCCCTCGCGGTAGCCGGCGCGGAACTCCACGGTGCCCGCGCGGTCGGATTCGCCGCCGCGGACGGTCTTGAGGATTTCCAGTCCGGTCCAGTGCAGCCCGGGGTCGAGCTCAAGCTGCGCGGGCCGCGTTTCCGAATGCCACGTGCGCAGCAGATAGGCGGCATCCCCCGCGACGAACGCCGTGTAGCGCGACCGCATCAGCGCCTCCGCCGTCGGCGCCTCCGCCTCGCCGCGGTGGAACGGCCCGCAGCACTCGCCGTACGGCCGGCCGCTCCGGCACGGACACGGCGTCGTCGTCGTAAGGACTGGAGTGGTTCGCGTGTTCCGCATGGTCAGTGGGACAGCTGCAGGGCAGCCGCGTAAATGTCCGGCAGGTTGTCATTCCGACCGGCCTCGCGCCGGGTCACCCAAACCTCGAAGGCGACCCGGACCACTGCCGCACAGGTCTCGAACGCAAGCCTGATCTGCAGGTCGCTCACCCCGTCGCGGCCGAACCGGTCCATCAGGGCGTCCACCAGCCCGGTTGTCCGGGTGGCATTGTGCTTGAGCATGGCCGCCTTCAGCAGGGGCTCCTTGCGGATGAGCTGGTTGACGAGCAACATGCGGCGGGCTGCCGGGGCGTCGTTGTCCGCATACCCCTGCATGACCTCGTGGTAGACGCGCTCAAGCTCTTCGCGCGGGTTGCCGGCCGGATCGATCGTGAGCAGCCCGGCCTCGAGCGCGGCGTCAAAATCCTGGTGTGCCGGCAGCGCGGCTTCTTCCTTGCTGGTGAAGTACCGGAAGAACGTGCGCTGGGAAATCCCGGCAGCGTGGGCGATGCCGTCCACGGTGGTGGCATCCACGCCGTGTTCCTGAAACAGATGCAGCGCGGCCTCGCTGATTTCCGTCCGGGTCTGGCGCCGGCGCCGCTCCCTTAATCCGGGTGCAGCGACAGGGAGCTCAGCCGTGGTCGGGCCGGGCACATCGGTTCTGGAAGCGCCGCTGGTCGGCGTTTTCTGTGGCATAGCAGCTTCCAAGATACCCCATATTTGAGTATTCGCTGCCAATGTGGCAGTATCTGCCATAATGGCATGAAAGGGCATCAATGAACATTAAAGTTGGCGACACCCTCGTCTATCCCCCACACGGCGCTGTTACCGTGACCGATCTCCGGACCCGTCCGTTCAAGGACTGCCAGACCAAGTTCGTTCAGTTCCGCGCGCATCACGACGGCCTGCTGATCGAACTGCCGCTGGGCAACGCGGAAACGGTCGGCGTACGCAAGGCCATCAGCAAAAAGGGCGTCAAGGAAGTCTTTGCGATCCTGAAGGCGAAGGTGCCGGAGGATCAGGAAAACTGGTCGCGCCGGTTCAAGGCCAACCAGGAAAAGATTAACAGCGGCGACATCTACCGGGTCAGCGAAGTGGTCCGCGACCTCTCGCTGCGGGCCATCGAACGCGGCTCCTCGGCCGGTGAAAAGCACCAGCTCGAACAGGCCATGCGGATCCTGTCCTCGGAGCTTGCGCTGGCCGAAAAGACTGACAACGACACGGCGCGGGCCATGATCGAAGCTGTTTTCGGCCCGCTGGAGGCCACCGTTTAACAGGCCGCGCCCGCAGGAATGACGTCCGGGCACTGCCGCTTGACGGCGCCCCGCTCCATCACGAGCGGGGCGCCGTCGTCGTTAAAGGTTTCTCAGCCGTGGGGCGGCGTCGGCGCTGAAGGATTCCCAGCTGTGGGCGCGCCGCCGTCGTTAGAGGATTCCCAGCCGTGGGGCGGCGTCCTCGTTAGAGGATTCCCAGCTGCTGAAGCTGGTTCGCCAGGCCTTTCCCGTCCGAGGCGTAGATCCACGGGATGCTGCGCGCGGGTCCGACCGGGCCGTCCTGTGAACGGCCGCCGGCCAGCACCGCTTCGCTAACCGACAGCTGGCGGATGGCGATGGCCGCCACATGCTCGGGATAGCGCAGCGCAAAGCCTGCGTAGATGGCTTCGTCGTGCTGGCCGTCGTCGCCGATCAGCAGCCACTTGATCTTCGGGAATTCTTCGGCCAGCCGCCGCAGCTGGTCCACCTTGTGCATCTGACCGCTGCGGAACCAGCGGTCCTTCGTCGGCCCCCAGTCGGTGAGCAGCAGCGCACCGTCCGGATACATGTTCCGGGACAGGAACCGCGTCAACGTCTGGGCAACGTTCCAGGCACCGGTGGAAAGATACAAGACCGGGCTCCCCGGATGCTCGCGCGTGACCCGCTCCAGCATCACGGCCATGCCCGGCGTGGCGTTGCGCGCATGTTCATCCAGCACGAACGTGTTCCAGGCCGCGAGCATCGGGCGGGGCAGCGCCGTGACCATGACGGTGTCATCGACGTCGGACACCACGCCGAAGCGGGCGTCCGGCGGCACCACGTAGACCGCGGCTTCCACCGGTTCCGAGTCCTCGCAGCGCAGCGTGACGGTGTGCCAGCCTGGAGCCAGGCTCACCGGAACCTTGGCGTCCACCACGCCGCCCCGGTCGGCCACCACCTGGTGCTCGATGCCGTCGGCGTGGATCGCCACCCGGGCGTTGGCCACGGGCGGGCTGATGAAATTGCGCCAGCCGCGGATGCCGTCGGCCACCAGCTTCGAGGGCATGCGGCCGTTGTCGAAGGCACCGGGCCGCGCCATCACGACCCGGGCGAGCACGCGGACCCAGCCGTCGGTACCGTAGCCGGTGAACGGCATGACGGTGGCCACGTCGCCGCGCTGCCGTGCCCGCCGTTCCCGGACCGCCTGCCAGCGGTCTTCGAGGCGCATGCCGATGTGGGCTGCCTTCTCCTGGAGATCGTCGCCGTTGCCGGTAAGGGATGCCATGGTCCAAGTCTGTCATGCACACGCTTTCCGGCTCGAACCCGCGGCAGCGCGCCGCCACCGCGCCAACCACGGGGCACGCCCGACGGCGACACCAGCCCGCGGTTCCTCCCGGCGGTGCCGCCGCCTCCCCGGGTCTTGCCCGCGTCGAAGCGAACCTGAAGACTGGCCACATGACGTTTGCATCGCGGCACATCAGCATCGCCATCAACCGCCCCGCTGGAGAGGTCTACGAGTTCGCCGCCAAACCCGAGAACATGCCGCAGTGGGCCGCCGGGCTCAGCTCCTCCATCGGTGTGGTCGACGACGCCTGGGTCGCCGAGACCGACTATGGGCCGGTTCGGGTCACGTTTACCGAACGCAATGAGTTCGGCGTGCTGGACCACTACGTGACGTTGCCGTCGGGCGAATCCGTCTACAACCCGCTGCGCGTGCTCGGCAACGGCGAGGGCGCGGAGGTCGTGTTCACCCTGTACCGCCGTGACGGCATGGACGAGGCGGCGTTCGAAGCCGATGCCGCCGCCGTGGACCGGGACCTGCACACGCTCAAGAGGCTGCTCGAGGCCTAAACCGGCCCCGGTTCCAGACCACCTGAGAAGCCGCGCCGACAGGACTGGCGGGCCCACCGCCGTCGTCATTTTTTCCCGCCACAGCGGGCCAACGGACGTAAACTGAAAGCGCTGGTTCTGACGTCAGATGCGCCCCTACCAACAGCCGGGTTGTTACTCGACGAAGTTTCAAACTCATTGTCTGGGAGGAGAAATGACTACCGCATCACCGCATGCCCATCACGCACACGTCTCGCGCGGAAATGTGCGTAATGCCGCGATGACTTCGGGAATTGTTCTCTTTGTGATCGGTGTGCTGGGCTTCATTCCCGGCATCACCATGGAGTACGGAGAAATGGCTTTCGCCAGCGGCTCCGGCGCCATGCTGATCAACGCGTTCCAAGTGTCCATGCTGCTCAACATCGTCTACCTGGTGGTAGGCGTGGTGGGCTACATCATGAGCCGCACCACCAGTGGTGCCCGGGACTTCCTCATGGGAGCGGGCATCCTGTACCTGGCGATGTGGCTGTACGGCCTGATCGTCGGCCCCGGCGAATCAGCGGCCAACTTCCTGTCCACCAATGCAGCCACCACCTGGCTCAACTTCGTCCTGGGCGCCGTGATGCTGGCCCTGGCCATCGCCTACATGGTGCGCCACCGGGACGAGGCGCGCGAGGCACGCTAACCGAAACCGCCCCGCCGGGTTTTCGGCGGACGGTTCGCTGCGGACCCCAGTCGACATGACTGGGGTTCGCTGGCTTCCGGGGGCCGTCGGATACTGGCTCCGTGATACTCATGATCCTGTGCGGCGTGCTGGTGGCCGCCGGGCTGGCCGCGGTGGCCTTCCGGGGCGGGGAGCGGTTCCAGCCTCCGCCGGGCCGTGACGAGGACCTGGGTCGGGACGACGGCGCCCCTGTCCTCGACCGTGGCACTGACACGAACGACGACGGCGCCCCTGTCCTCGACCGTGGCACTGACACGAACGACGACGGCGCCCTCGTGTTCGACGCCAGCGCCCACGGGAACGACGACGGCGCCCTCGTGTTCGACGCCGGCGCCCACGGGAACGACGACGGAACCCTCGTCCTCGACGGCGGCGGTCGCGGGAACGACGAGGGAGCCCTCGTGCACTACGGCGGCACAGTCGTGGACGACGACGGTGTGCTCGTACCGGACGGCGGCGCCCACGGGAACGGCGACGGAGCACTTCTGCGCCGCGGCCGTGCCCGGCCCAGCAGCGGCGGTGCCCTCCTGGCGCGCGTTGCGCGCAGGGTGCTGTGGTGGGCGACAGTGCTGCTGGCCGCAGGCGGGGTGGCCGGGCTGTGCATGGCGGGCGCCGGCGGCCGGTTGATCATGCGACTGTTGGCGGTGACGTCGCCGGAAGACGATGGAAGGCTGACCGATAACAACCAGACCATCGGAGAGATCAGCCTGGAAGGGACCGGGAGCTTCGTCCTGTTCGGCGTGGCCATCGGCTGCGGGACGGCACTCCTCTACGGCATGGTGCGGTGGTGGTTGCCGGCCGGCCGGGCCGGCGGAGCGGCCTTCGGGCTGTTGTTGTTGCTGGTACTCGGCACAGCGCTTGGGCCGCTGGAGCCGGACAGTCGGGACTTTGAGGTAGTGGGCCCGGGCTGGCTGTCGATCGCAGCCTTCTCCGCGCTGGCCATTGCCCACGGCATGCTTATCGCGGTGGCCACGGCTTGGCTGTCCCGACGCGTCCCGCTGCTGCGGACGGCCAAGGACCTGCAGTGGTACCTTCCGCTGCTGCTCCTACTGGTCCCGCTGGGCGGCGCCAGCGTGGTGGTCGCGGCCTGGATCGTCGCCGCCATCGTCGTGGGCTGGGCACTTGCAGCCCTCAGGTTGAAGCTCTTCGCAGAGCCGTCAGCGGGGCGGCATGCGGGCTCGGGACGGCGGGAAAAGGTGCTGCAGCGGAGGGTGCTGCTGGGCGGACGCGTCGCTTTGGTGGTGTTGGCCGTGGCCTGCACGCCCGGTTTCGTCATCTCCATGGCCACCATCCTTGGGGCCGAGCGCGGGTAGTCCACCGACTGCTTCGGCGGGTTCAGGCGACGGAACGGTGCCTGTCCCAGAGAACAGCACCGCCCCCGCCGGGTAAGGAAACGGCGGGGGCGGTGTTGGCCGGCCCGGAGGCCGGCGGCAGAACAGCCCGCCGAACGGAGGCGGCGGGCGTGCCGGGCTTGGGGTATTAAGCGGCGGCGTTCTGCGGAGTGCGGATGGTGGCGAAGCCTTGTGCCCACAGCACGAGCTGGTCGATCATCGGGGACAGCGTTCCGGCATTCTGCTCGGTCGGCTTGAACTCGGAGAAGTTCTCGAAGTCGGTGAACAGCGAGAACATCACCTGGTTGCGGACCACGGCCACCTGCAGCTCGGCCAGCATATTGCGCAGGTGTTCGGCAGCCCGGACGCCGCCCATCGAGCCGTAGGAAACGATGCCGGCAGCCTTGTTGTTGAACTCGACGTTCAGGTAGGACAACGCGTTGGCCAGGGCGGACGAGACCGTGTGGTTGTATTCGTTGGCCACGAAGATGTAGCCGTCAAACTCGCTGATCTTGGCCGACCAGGCCTTGGTGTGGTCGGCCTGGTAGTTCTGGTACGCGGCCGGGTAGGCCTCGTCCAGCAGCGGCAGGTTGAAGTCGGCGATGTCGACGACCTCAAACGTGGCGTCCGTCCGGGAGGCCAGTTCGGCGGCGACCCAGTTGGCGACGGAGTCATTGACCCGGCCCGGGCGCGTGCTGCCGGTGATGATGGCGATCTTGGGGAGGCCGGCGACGGCTTCGCTGCTAGCGGCCTCGACCGGCTGGGCGACGGGTGCATCCGTGCGGGGCTCCGCAGCGGAGGCCGCGGGGTTGGCGGCAGACCGGCGGGCGCTGGACTTGCTGAAAAGATTCTTAAACCAGGACATTGCAGCCTTCGATAGATTGCTTGAGCTTTCAACTATCCTATCCGGCCGAAGAATGACATGTCAACAAAGGTAGACACAGCCCGCTCCGAGGCATGTGCGAGTGGGTGGAATCCGCCCTGAATCCGGGCAGCGCGGTGCAGAGGCGGGCCTCTTCCGGGGTCCCGCAGCCAAGGTGCGGGCGTGGCCTGGGAAACCGGGGAGTTGCGCGAACTGCTGCCGCGGCTGCACTCCGGCCAGCCAGGGTACGGGCATGCTCCGGGAACCCGGCCCCGCGAATCAGGGAGCGAGCGAACTGCCGGGCGGGCGGACGTGTTCGAAGATGACCGTGGTATTCGTGCCGGCAACCTCGGGGCGGACGCTGAGGTTGTTCGCGACCAGGTCGCGCAGCGCGTTGGAGTCCGCCACGGCAACGTGGATCAGGAAGTCGCGGTCGCCGGTCACGAAGAAGATCCCCTCTACCGCGGGCAGGCCCGACAGGAAGTCCTTGAACTGGGTCAGGTTCGACCGCGCGTGCGCCTGCAACCGGATGGAGATCAGCGCCTGCAGGCCGCGCCCCACGGCCGCAGGGTCCACGTCGGCATGGAAGCCGCGGATGACGCCGCGTTCGCGCAGGGAGCGGATCCGGCTCAGGCACGTCGAGGGGGCGATGCCGGCGGCCGCCGCGATCGCGTTGTTGGGGGTTCGGGCGTCGGCTTGGAGCATCTCGACGATCAACCGGTCGATGCGGTCCAGCCCCGACCCCGCGGGAGCCCCGAACGGGCGTCGAAGATCGTTCGATTCGGCCATGTGATCGCCACCACTTTCTGAACTTACTGCCTGCATGCCTCACTCTTACAGAATCTTCTCCTAACCGCTTGAGAAACGGGTAAACATTCTTCAGGATGGGTCCGAGAGAAGAGTCGACCCGAGGAGCACACGATGTACTCTCGCGCACACGCCCCGAGCACCGCCGTCGTCGTGGGTGCAGGCATGGTTGGCTTGGCCACCGCCTGGCATCTGCAGGAACGCGGCGTAGAAGTCACCGTTTTGGACCGATCCGGCGTCGCCGCCGGCGCCTCGTGGGGCAATGCTGGCTGGCTCACGCCCGGCATGGCCATGCCGTTGTCGGACCCGACCGTCTGGACCTACGGGCCCAAGGCGCTGGTTGACCCGACGGCGCCGCTGCACATTCCCGCCCGCCTGGACCCGCAGTTGTGGAAGTTCCTGGCCCGCTTCGCGCTGCACGGCACGCAGAAGGCCTGGGACCGGACCATGGCCGCGCTGACGCCGATCGACAAGATGGCGCTGGAGAGCTTCGATGAGTTGACCGATAACGGCGTCGAATCGTGGACGCGCAAGGGACCCTTCATCGTCGGTTTCGAGGAGGAGAAGGAAAGCCGCCACTTTGTGCACGAGCTGGCCAGCGTGGAGAAGGCCGGCCAGTCCGTCCCGCTGACCCGCCTGGACAACCCCCAGGTCAAGGTGCCGCAGCTGTCCGCCGGCGTCTCGACGGTGTTCGAGCTGGAAGGCCAGCGGTTCCTTGAGCCCGGCCCGTTCGTCGAGGCCCTAGCTGCATCCGTGGTGGCACGCGGCGGGAAGATCATTTCCGGCGCCGAGGTCCGCTCCCTGCGCCACGGCCACACCGGGATTTCGGTGGAGACCTACGCGCATGAGCCGTTCCACGCCGACGTCGTAGTGCTGGCCACCGGCGCCTGGCTGCCCGATCTCGCCAAGCCGCTGGGCGTTCGCACCATGGTGCAGGCCGGGCGCGGTTACTCGTTCAGCGTGGCCACCGATCAGCCGGCCGAGTTCCCCATCTACTTCCCGGCGCGCCGCGTGGCCTGCACCCCCTACGAGGGGCGGCTGCGCATCGCCGGAACCATGGAGTTCCGCGGCCCGGACGAACCGCTGCAGACCGGGCGGATCGACGCGATCCTGGCCGCCGTGCGGCCGCTGTTCACCAACATGGACCTGGAGCACCTCGAGGATATCTGGGTTGGCCCGCGACCGGTCACGCCCGACGGGCTGCCGCTCATCGGCGCCACCCGCTCCCCCGGCGTGTACGTTGCCGGCGGGCACGGGATGTGGGGCATCGTGCTGGGTCCGGCGACCGGCAAGCTGCTGGCCGAACAGATTGTCACCGGCCGGGTGCCCGACGAAATCCGGCCGTTCGACCCGCTGCGCTGACGGCCCACCGACGGCCCGCCGGCGGCCCGCTGACGGCCGCTGACAGCTCGTCGGGGCGGGACTAGTATGGGCGGCACTTGGGGCGCAATGCTCCACGGAAAGGTGGCTGTCATGGAATCGCTCACGGTGCCCGAGCTGGACGCGCGGACCATGGAAGGACTCCGGATCCTCGCCGATACGCACCATCGCTCACCCGAAGCCGAGGCCCGGGCGATCCTTGTGCAGGCCGTCCGGGGGCTGGGCGAGGCGGACGAACTCCTGGCCTCGATCATCGGCGACGACGATTCGGCCGACGACCGCAAACGCCGGGCCGGCCGGGAGTAGGCGAGCTCGATGCCGCGCGGCACCCGACCGCGCAGGCAGTCGACGCGCTAAAACCGCGCCGGCGCCGTCGAGCGCACAAAACCGCGCCACCGCCGCCCAGCGCTCAATACCGGGCGCCCGTCGTCGTCGTTGCTTAAACAAGCGCTGCCCCGCACCGAAACGGTACGGGGCAGCGGAGCCTGTGGAAAATCAGCCGCCGAAGAGCGGCGAGACGGAGTTCCACAACTGGTAGACACCGAGGACCACGAACAGCAGGGCACAGATGCCCAACGCGATGTTCGTGTGCAGGCGGTTGGCCCATTCCTTCGGGATCCGCTTGCCGTTGAGCAGGCCCAGCAGCGTCAGCGCCAGGAACGGCATGAACAACGACCCCAGTGCGCCGTAGAGCAGGATCAGCGCGATCGGCTTGCCCAGCATGAACAGCAGCATGGGCGGGAACGTCAGCCAGAGGACGTAGAACTTGAAGTACTTGCCGCCCACGCGCGTGTCCGGGTGGCCGGACTCCTTCTTGCGCATGTTGCCCCAGAAGTCGGCGAACATCAGGGACACGCCGTTCCAGACGCCGATGATGGAGGAGAAGGAGGCGGCCCAGAAACCGACCAGGAAGCCGGTGCCGACCACGTCTCCGTACTCATCCTTGAGCACCCCGTACAGGTCCAGCAGTCCTTCGTCGCCGGCGCTCAGCGAAACACCCGCTGTGCGGACCACCTCGGCGCCGACGATCAGCATGGCGATGACGAAGATGCCGGTCATGATGTAGGCCACGGAGTTGTCGATGCGCATGACGCGCATCCACTTGGGCGTGTGCCAGCCCTTTTCGCGCAGCCAGTAGCCGTAGGCCGCCAGCGTGATGGTGCCGCCCACGCCGCCCGCAAGCGCAAGGGTGTAGAACACCGCGCCCTCTTCCTGCGGGATCATCGGCACGAGGCCGCCGATCATCTCCGGGATGTTGGGCACGGCGATGACGGCCAGCCCGACGACGGTGACGAACATCAGCCCGACGAAGAAGGCGGTGATCTTCTCGAAGGTGGCGTATTTGCCGAACCAGACCATGACGAATCCGGCCAGGCCCATCATGATGGCCCAGGCCCACAGCGGCAGCACCGGGAACATTGCGGCCAACGGCAGCGCTGCCGATGACATTGCCGTGGCACCGTAGACGAAGCCCCAGATCATGATGTACGGACCGAAGTACCAGGTGGTCCAGCGGCCCAGTGAGCGCCAGCCCTCGAAGATGGTCTTGCCCGTGGCCAGGGTAAAGCGTCCGGCACCTTCAACCAGGATGATCTTCAGGATGACGCCGACGATCACCGCCCAGAAAAGCCCGTAGCCGTAGCGGGACCCCGCCACCAGCGTGGCCACCATGTCCGCGGCGCCGACGCCCGTGGCGGCGACAACGAGACCGGGACCGACGATCTTCCACTTGGCGGGAGCACCGCCGTCGTTATCCACCCGTGCAGCGGCATCGAGCGTGCCCGGGGCATTGTTCTCAGTGGCCATGAGCCGTGTATTCCTTACCGTGATGGAGCTTGTCCGCAGAAAAGAGGGGGCAAGAGTGCCGCCCGTCACCGGACCCCGTCTAGTTTCTCACGCGTTCTGAACGCCCGGTCGGTAAATAGCCGAGGGGGCCACTCGCGGAACCGTTCGGCGCAGCCCAGGCACCCTTCGGCGGGAAAGTGACGTGCGATTGTGGCCGTTCGCATAGGCGGTGCGGTGGGTTACGGGGTCTCGGGGCGCCCGGACTGGGGGGTGGTGCTCGGGGTGCGGTGCTGGGCGCTCAGGCCGCGGGTGCTGCAGGCCTACGGGCGGGCCGCCGCCCAGGGGTCGCAGGCTTCGACCGCAAGCCGCCGATAGCCCTCGGCATTGCCGGACACCACGGTCAGGCAGTGCCTGGAAGCGGTCGCGGCGATCAGCGACTCGACGGCCGGCACGTCCTGGATGGCCAGCGGCGCCCAGGCCTCGGCCACCTGCTGGTCCACCGGCAGGATAAAGGCCGAGAAGCGCGCGGTCAGCTCGACCAGCCACGCGTCGGCCTGCCCGGTCAGCGCGGTGTCCTGGGTGCTCAGCGCGCGCAGCTCCCCCAGGGTCAGGGCGGAGATGTAGACCCGGGAGCGGCGGCGCCGCCGCAGGAAGTCGACGACGGCGGGGGCCGGGCTTTCGCGCCTGAGCTTGACCACGACGTCGGTGTCCAGCAGCAGCCCGCGGGCCCGCCGCGGTCCCGGAGCTGCGGCCGGCGTCT
>NZ_JBNHGL010000006.1:0-51171 GCF_059091245.1 Arthrobacter sp. Y3225116 | reverse complement strand
CTGCCGGGTCCGGCCGCGCTCCTGCTCGCCGCCGGCGGTGGGGCGGGCCAGCGAAGCCGCGTCGGACAGCGCCAGCAGATGCGGGTTGAGCGGATGCTCGTTCAGCACCGCCGACGATTGCGGGTCGAGCTCGTCGAAGGCGACGGGCTCCGCGAACAGGTCGAACAGTTGGTTTCCGGCCATGACGCGTTGGAACAGGGGCACCGGACGGTGCTCGGACACCACCACGGCGGTGTCGCCGCGGACGGCTTTCAGCCAAGCCCCGAACTCTTCGGCGTTAGAGATGGTGGCGCTGAGGCTGGCGAGCCGCACCTTCCCGGGGAGTTGGATGATGACCTCCTCCCACGCGGCTCCCCTGCTGCGGTCCGCCAGGTAATGCACCTCGTCCATCACCACGTAGGCGAGGCGGTCCAGACCCGGGGATCCTGTGTAGAGCATGTTGCGCAGCACCTCGGTGGTCATGACGACGACGTCGGCGTCCGGGTTGACGCTGCTGTCTCCCGTGAGCAGTCCGACCCGGTGGCTGCCGTAGGCCGCCGAGAGGTCGGCGAACTTCTGGTTGCTCAGCGCCTTGAGGGGCGTGGTGTAGAACGTCCTGGTGCCCTGGGCGGCGGCGAGGAAGGCGGCGAAGTCCCCCACAACCGTTTTGCCGGCCCCGGTGGGGGCCGCGACGAGCACCCCGCGCCCGGCCTCCAGCGCGGCGCAGGCCTCTTCCTGGAACGGGTCCAGCTCGAAGCCCAGCCGGTCCCGGAAATCTTGGAGCCAGCCGCCGCCGGCCGTTCCGGCGGCAGGGCGTTCGCTGTCCGGCATCTTCCCGCGCTCAGGCGCCGATGACCAGGGAGCGGGGCGCGGCCTGCCCGGGGAACAGGTAGGCGCTGATGGCGTGCGCGATCTTGCGGCCGCCCTGGACGGAAGGCTCGATCGGGTTGGCGTAGTCGTCGTCTTCGGGGCAGATGAGCCTCAGGTCCACCAGCGCCAGCCCGCGGGCGAAGACGGCCCGGGTGATGTGGTCGTTGAACAGGGCGGCGGCCGACCGGATGATCCGCTGGTCGGGGCCGGAGGGCGGGGTGTCGTAGATGGTGCAGGCCGCCGTCGGCAGTCCGGTCGCCGCGACTGCATCCAGCATCGCGGCATAGCCGGCGCCGAACTTATCCTGGGCATCGGCGAACATGGCCAGGGCTTCGGCCGCCCACACGGTCGGTTCATTGAGCAGGTAGGCGAAGCCCAGGGCGTCGTTCCCGCCGACGCTGATCACCAGGTGTGTGGCGTCCCGCGGGAGGGAGCGGAGCTGGCCGGCGACCCCGCTGATGACGGCGCCATCGAGAGCCAGGAGCGTGGCCTGCCACCCGCGCGGCAGCAGCCCCCTAAGGTGCGTCACGACGTCGGGGCCGCCGGCAACGTAGGCAGCGTTGTCGAACACCGAGTCGCCGAGCAGCACGACGTGGCCGGTGTTGCCGGGTGCGTCAGGTGCCATGTCGCCCTCCTGAACCGGGGTCGGTGAGGCTTTTCGGGCCGGCGGGCGGGTACTCGGGCCGGTGAGCACACCTTATCCCCGTTGGGCTTCAGCCGAAGGGGCGCTCGTTCCATTCGCTCGCGGAAATAGCCGCTCTACTGGACCGCGCGGAATAGCCGGCCCGCGCTCTTTGTTGACGTGTCCATGAAGATTGAGATCTGGTCCGACATTGCCTGCCCCTGGTGCTTCATCGGCAAGCGCCGCTTTGAAACGGCCCTCGAGGGCTTCGAACACAGGGACCAGATCGACGTCGAGTGGCGCAGCTACCAGCTGGACCCCACGCTGCCGGAACACTATGACGGCACCGAGACCGAATACCTGTCCCGGATCAAGGGCATGCCCCAGGACCAGGTCAAGCAGATGTTCGCCCACGTCACGGCGCAGGCCGAAGGCGAGGGCCTGAACTACGACTTCGACTCCGTGGTGGTGGCCAACAGCTTCACCGCCCACCGCTTCCTGCACCTGGCCAAAGAGCACGGCGTGATGGACGGGGCCAAGGACGCCCTGCTGTCCGGCCATTTCGAGCAGGGCAAAGACATTGGCGACGCCGAGTACCTGGTGGGCATCGGCGTCGAACTGGGTCTTCCCGAAGCCGAGATCCGCGAAACGCTGGCGGGCGACCGCTTTGCCGCGGAGGTACAGGCCGACATCGCTGAGGCCCGCGCGCTCGGCGTGAACGGGGTGCCGTTCTTCGTGCTGGACCGCAAGTACGGGATCTCCGTTTCCTTGGCGTCCTCGAAGTACAGCGGGTCCACGGCCACCTGGAGGTAGTAGTCACCGGCAAGGTAGAGGGTGCGGACGTCGTGCGTGCCCTCGGCGGCGTTGCGGTAGCGCACCGGCGACGCGAAGTTCGCGGCGACGGTGGTCCCGGGGTCTGCCATGGAGGTCATGCCGTAGGCGCCGGTGGAGGTGCCGTCGGTGATGGTCACCGGCTGCCGCAGCGGGTTGGCAACGCCCACCTGCAGGTAGGACGGATTGTAGATGTCCCTCTCGTAGTCGCCGAGTTTTGCGACGGCGCGCAGCTGCTGCCCGTAGTCCACCGGCACCCTGTAGAAGTGCACCTCGCCGGGGATGAGGGTGGCCGTGTAGCTGCCCGCTGCCAGCTCGGGGGCGGAGTTGAAGCTGTTGCCGGGGGTGGTCTCCCGCGGCTTGGTGCCCGGTTTCAGCAGGTCGAGCGTGGTCACCGAGTCGTAGGCTTCGGGCAAACCGGCTGTGTCGGCCTCTGGCTCGGTCAGGAAGAGCAGCTCCAGGGGCAACGCGTCGTCCCGCCAGCCCGGACCGCTGCGGGTCACGCTGACCACCAGGTCGCCGCCGTCGGCGGGCTCCAGGCACTCCTTGTCGCCGCTGCCCATAGCAGGAGTGGACAGCACCGCGGTGACCGGGCCGTCGGAGAGCCGGGCCTCGTCGCGGGCTTCGCGCACCGGGGTCAGGCATTCCTGCCCGTCCGGGCCGAGCACCTCCAGCTCCAGACTGCTGTACGTGGACATGCTGCCGGCCCGGATCGGCATCACCAGGGAGGCACTGACGTGCAGGCGCTCGCCGTCATCCAGGTGCACTTTGTAGAACTTGCGCGTGCCGCCGTCGTAAGTTCTCTTGCTGCCGGTGGCGAAGGTGTCCAGATACTGGCCGGTGGACACGTCCGCCGCGCCGGCCGCACTCTTCCCGCCGGTCACCGGGATGCCGGCGAAGTCGTAGGGATTCAGGGCGCGGACGGTCTTGATCACCATCTGCTCGCGCAGCGTGTCCGCGTTGTCCGCGTCGGCGTAGGTGCCGCCGGAAGCCTTGGCGATGCATTCGAGCTCCTTGCGCGCCTGCGCGTCCACCTTGAACCCGATGGTGTGCATGGCCAGGTCCACGCCGTCCTTGGCCAGATCCTTCGCCACCTCGCACGGCGGCGGCGGCGAGCAGGTGTCGATGCCGTCGGACACCAGCACGATGCTGCGGGGCCCGTCGTCGGGGAGTTCCGCGGCGGCCCGGCGCAGCGCCTCGCCCACCGGGGTGTAGCCGGCGGCCTTGATCGAGTCGATTTGATCCAGAAGTTTTCCGGGATCTGCGGTGCCCAGTTTGGACAGCACGCTCACATCCTTGCAGCCCTCGGCCCGGGCCTCCGGGGAGCTGTCCGTGTTGGTGCCGTAGACCATGAGGCCCAGCTGCGATCCCGCCGGCAGGGTCTCCACGAGCTCCGAGGCGGCGGCCTTGGCGGCGTCCATCCGCAGCGTGCCCCTGGCATCGGCGTCGGGATTGAGCATGGAGCCGGAAGCGTCCAGGATCAGCATCACCGGCACGGCCTCTTCGGATCCTGCGGCGGGTGCCTGCGGGACGGACACCTGCGAAGCCGGCACCTGCTGCGGCACCTGCGAAGCTGGAGCCTGCGAAGCCGGCACCTGCGAAGCGGGCACCTGCTGCGGCAGGAACATGGCCAGCGCGGCAACCACTCCCAGCGCGCCCTTCAAGAGCCCGACGCTCGCACTCATAATCGACACCGACTTTCTCGATGAAACGTTATTTCGTCCCGACTATATCCGGCAGAGCGCGGCACACCGGCCGGCAGGCGGAATGCCGGCCCCTGTTCACCGCGGGATTCTTCGCGGGCAGGCCGGGACGATGTTCCCGATTGTTCTCGATTTGACCCACGCGAGTCGCGGCGGATAGGTTTTCGTGGCGTAGGTCACCCAGTCGGCCCCTCCGGGCTGAGCGGCGGGTGGCCTGCTCTCGGTCTGGCCGGATGGGCAATGGAGCCTGCGTCGGACCGGTTTGAACGGAACCTCCCGCAGCTACACAGTCCCACCCGTAAGGAACCTAGTGAGCGCCACCAGCACCGAACCGCACCTCCAGCGGTCTTTATCCAACCGACACATCCAGTTGATCGCCATCGGCGGTGCGATCGGCACCGGGCTTTTCATGGGCTCGGGCAAGACGATTTCCGTCGCCGGCCCGTCGGTCATCTTCGTCTACATGATCATCGGCTTCATGCTCTTCTTCGTCATGCGGGCGATGGGTGAGCTGCTGCTGAGCAACACCGAGTACAAGAACTTCGGCGACTTCGCCGGCGACATCCTGGGACCGTGGGCGGCGTTCTTCACCGGCTGGACGTATTGGTTCTGCTGGGTGGTCACCGGCATCGCCGACGTCGTCGCGATCGCCCATTATGTGGCGTTCTGGTGGCCGGACCTGCCGCTGTGGATCCCGGCGCTCGCCTGCATCCTGCTGCTGCTCGCGCTGAACCTGCCTACCGTGCGGGCCTTCGGGGAGACCGAATTCTGGTTCGCGCTGATCAAGATCATCGCCATCGTGGCCCTGATCGTCGTCGGGCTGGTCATGATCATCACCAACTTCGAGCACGACGGCGTCCGCGCCTCCTTCGGGAACCTGTGGGAGCACGGCGGAATGTTCCCCACCGGCTTCATGGGCTTCGTGGCCGGGTTCCAGATCGCAGTGTTCGCGTTCGTCGGAATCGAGCTGGTCGGCACCACCGCCGCCGAGACCAAGGACCCGGAAAAGAACCTGCCGCGGGCGGTGAACTCCATCCCGATCCGCATCCTGATTTTCTACGTAGGCGCCCTGATCATCCTGATGGCCGTCCAGCCGTGGACCGGGTTTAACGCCGACGAATCCCCATTCGTGGGCATGTTCGCGCTCGCCGGCCTCGTCGGCGCGGCCGGCGTCGTGAACTTCGTGGTCCTCACCTCGGCGACGTCGTCGGCGAACTCGGGGATCTACTCGACGTCGCGCATGATCTACGGTCTCTCGCTGGAGGGCGATGCCCCGAAGCGCTTCGGCAAGCTCTCGAGCCGCGGAGTGCCGCGCAGCGCGCTGCTGTTCTCCTGCATGTTCCTGCTCGCCGGCGTGGTCCTGCTCTATGCGGAGGGCAGCGTTTCCGAGGCGTTTACCATGGTCACCACGGTCTCGGCGCTCTGCTTCATGTTCGTCTGGACCATCATCCTGGTGAGCTACATCGTGTACCGCCGCCGCCGGCCGCAGCTGCACGAGGCCAGCAAGTTCAAGATGCCGGGGGGTTCGTTCATGCCCTACGTGGTCATGGCCTTCTTCGCCTTCATCCTCTGGGCGCTGACCACCCAGCCGGACACGCTGGCTGCCCTGCTGTTCACCCCGGTCTGGTTCGTCGCGCTCGGCGTCGGCTACCTGCTGCTGCGCCGCAACCCGGAGCACACCGCCATCCGCGCCGCCCACGACGCGAAGGTCGCCGAGGAAAAGGCGACCCTCGCCGGGCGCGAGGACGCCCTGGCCGGCCGACGCTAGCCGAACCGGCTGCCGGCTACACCGAAACGTCCGCTCCCCGGGATCTCCGGGGAGCGGACGTTTTCCGTTGGGCGTCCTTTCTGGGCCCGCCATCCCTCTGCTCCGCCCCGTCCCTCCCTCGCGGCCCCAGCCCCGCGGCCCGCCACCGCGCGACTACGATGGGCGCCATGGAAGATTCGATCACGCTGCGCTTCCTCGCCGCGCCCACGGACGTAGCAGCCGACGGGACCACGGTGCAGGCCGGGAGGGTCCTCGAGTGGATCGACAAGGCCGGGTACGCGTGCGCCGTCGGGTATTCGGGCGGTTACTGCGTCACCGCGTATGTCGGCAATGTGCACTTCACCCGGCCGATCCGCAACGGCGACCTGATCGAGGTCAGCGCCCGCATCGCGCACACCGGCCGTTCCAGCATGCAGGTGGTCGTCACCGTCGACGCCGCTGATGTCCGCGAGCGGCAGTTCCGCCCCGCCATGGACTGCATCCTGGTGTTCGTCGCCATGGACGAGCAGCGGCGGCCCCGGCCCGTTCCGAAGTGGGCGCCGACCGACGAGGCGTCGGAGCGGCTGGCGCGCGGGGTCGCCGGCCGGCTGGAGGCCCGGCGTGAGATCCGTGAGGTGATGAGCGCCCAGGAATACACGGAGGCGGGCACCACGCCCACCGAACGCTTCCGCTTCCTGGCGGCCCCCACCGACGTGAACTGGGGCGGCCACGCCCACGGCGGGATCGTGATGCGCTGGATCGACGAGGTGGCCCGGGCCTGCGCCATGGGCTGGTGCGGCGCCGACGCCGTGGCGGTCTACTCCGGCGGCATCCACTTCCTGAACCCGGTCCACATCGGGGACCTGGTGGAACTCTCCGCGCGGATGATCCACACCGGGCCGCACTCCATGCACATCGCCGTC
The DNA here is from genome assembly GCF_059091245.1 of Arthrobacter sp. Y3225116. Classification (NCBI taxonomy): domain Bacteria; kingdom Bacillati; phylum Actinomycetota; class Actinomycetes; order Micrococcales; family Micrococcaceae; genus Arthrobacter; species Arthrobacter sp. Y3225116. Next base: position 44,496 of record NZ_JBNHGL010000006.1, on the reverse strand, counting down.
CACGTTTGGGCCCGCGACCCGCGCGGCGGCGACTGGCGGGACACCACGCAGTGCATGACCATCTTCGTCACCAGGGACGACGCCGGGCACGCCGCCAAGGTTCCGCAACTGGTGCTGCGTTCCGACGAAGACCGGTGGCTGGCCGCCCACGCGCAGGACCTGGTGCGGCGGCGCGCCGCGCTGCCGCCGCTGGAGTTCGGCGTCGAGCGGACCTACTGACCCGTACTACGGGCCCCACTTTCCGGCACAGGGTGCGGAAGCACCGGGGCACGCCCAGGTTGGACGTTCCACCTGACGGGCAGGTGCAGCCGTGGCCCGCCGACCCTTCCCGCGCGCCGTTGAAGGCGCAAGAATGAACGCGGCACGGAACCGCGCCGCATCCACTACGGAAGGCAGACCCATGGCACTGGACCTGAACCCCTACCTGCAGTTCAGCGGCAACGCCGCGGAGGCGATCGAGTTCTATCATTCCGTGTTCGGCGGTGAGGTGAGCAAGATGACCTACGCCGAGGGAATGGGGGACGACAACCCCGAGACCGGCGCGAACATCATGCACTCGTCGGTGTTCGTCGACCGCGGCTTCCTGCTGATGGCCTCGGACGTGCCCCCGGAGATGCAGTCCTCGCCCAACGGCTACATCTGCCTCAGCTCCAGCGGCGAAGACCCGGGCGAGGACGCCAAGCTGCGGAGCTACTGGGAGGGCCTGAGCGACGGCGCGACCGTCAACCAGCCGCTCGAGCAGGCCCCGTGGGGAGACTACTTCGGGCAGCTCACTGACCGCTTCGGCGTGAACTGGATGGTCAACATCACCGCCCCGGAAAACGCCGGCTCGGCGCAGCAGCCGTAACCCGGCCGAACGAGGACCCATGGCCATCACGGAGTTCGACCGCTACCCGCTCACCTTCGGCCCCAGCCCGGTCCACCATCTGCCCCGGCTCAGCAAGCATTTGGGCGGCGCGCAGCTCTGGGCTAAGCGGGAGGATGTGAATTCCGGCCTGGCCTACGGCGGCAACAAGACCCGCAAGCTCGAGTACATCGTCCCGGACATCCTCGCGGAGGGTGCGGACACCATCGTGTCCATCGGCGGCTTCCAGTCCAACCACACCCGGCAAGTGGCGGCGGTGGCCGCGAGCCTCGGCCTCAAGGCGCTGCTGGTGCAGGAGAACTGGGTGGACTGGCCCGACCCGCTCACCGACCGCGTCGGCAACATCCTGCTCTCCCGGCTGATGGGCGCGGACGTGCGGCTCGACCCGGCCGGCTTCGACATCGGCATCCGCGACTCCTGGCAGAACGCCATCGCCGAGGTCGAGGCGGCCGGCGGCAAGCCCTATCCCATCCCGGCCGGCGCCTCCGAGCACAAGCTCGGCGGGCTGGGATTCGCCAACTGGGCGTACGAGGTGCAGCAGCAGGAGAAGGAACTCGGGGTCTTCTTCGACACCATCGTGGTCTGCACCGTCACCGGCTCCACCCACGCCGGCATGATCGCCGGGTTCGCCGCCCTGCAGGACGCCGGCGGCCGGCCGCGCCGCGTGCTCGGCATCGACGCCTCCGCCACCCTGTCCAAGACCCGCGACCAGGTCGGCCGCATCGCCCGCAACACCGCCCAGCTGATCGGGCTCGAGCGGGAACTGCACGACGACGAGATCACGGTGCTCGAGGGCTGGGCCGGCGACCTCTACGGCATCCCGGTCGATTCCACGCTGGAAGCCATGGGCCTGAGCGCCTCGCTCGAGGCCATGATCACCGACCCGGTCTACGAAGGAAAATCCATGGCCGCCCTAATCGACCTGGTCAGCACCAAGCAGATCCCGGCCGAGAGCACCGTGCTCTACGCCCACCTCGGCGGCCAGCCGGCCCTCAACGCCTACAGCGGCCTCTTCCGAAGCTAGGAAACAACGACGGCGGCGCTCGCCTGAGCGCCGCCGTTAAGTGGGTCCCGGGCTGGCAGCGGATCGTTAGCGCGCCAGCTGGATCACGCTGATGTACAGAATGGTCACGGCAAGCGCGGCGAGCACCTGCCACAGCACGACGGCTTTCCGGCCGGCGGGCCTTCGGTGTACTTCGTGCTGGTACTCGACGGCATCCAGGGCCAAGCCGATGAGGATGGCACCGCCAAGGTTCATCCAAAACCCGTTCCCCGCAATATTGAAAAGGGTGATGAACAGAAAAAGAAAGCCAATCCCAAGCAGATCGCGGAAGACTTTGCCGCCGCTGGCGAACTTCCACTCCACGTAGCTTTTCGGCTTTTGCTGCGTTTCTGGCGCGGTTTGATCGTGGGTTGTCATGCATTTTCCTCCGGGCTTAGTCTGCCGTCATTGTGCCATGGCGGTGGATTAAGTCGAAGTTTGAGCCAGCTTTACGATCCACTCGGGTGTCTCGTGTCCTTGCTTTTTGTCCGTAACTACCCGCAGCTTGGCCGCTTGGACTCTGACGTTGTCCTGCCGGGAATTCTCAGTAGCCATAGGGGAGCGCGGCTCGATCTCCACATCCTCAAGAGCCGTGACCTGTTGAGCCAAATTGTCAGTCGCGGCGACCTGAAGAATCCGCGCCTCTTCCTCGCCGGCCAGATGGCTTTCGGCGAGAAGCGCCAACACGCCGAGCCCGACGACTTTGCGGTCCATGCTGGGTGACATTGAGGCTTCCAACGCCCACTCCGCGCGCGCCCACCACTGGGCACGGCGATCTGCCTCGGCCTGCGCCCGCATGCTGCGCCAGCCGATGTAGGCGGCTATCAACGCGGCGACCAGAATCGCCAACGGACCGAGGGAGGCGAGAACGTCCCAGGCATCAGGGGCGTCGTTGCGGACCACAACCTCGAGCGGATCTGGAGCTTGCAGCGCGATCATGGCTCCAACCTAGGGCATGCATCGGTCAATGTGGCTGAGGACAACAAGCGAATTACGTGCCCGTATCTTTTCTCGCACTGGAGGAGGCGTGGCAGAAAGTCGAAACGGCTGCTGCACCTTTTCTCAAAGACTGGGATGATCAAGCCATGAGTAAGTCATCGATGATCATTCCTTCAGATCTTGCACGCGCGGCCCGCGCACTGACTCAGGTCTCGTCCAAGGTGATCGGCAAGGCAGCCGGTCTGGACAAGAAACAGGTGCGCGATTTCGAGAAGGGCAACCAGGCGCTGACTCCGGAGCAGAACTGGCAATTGCGCCGTGCCTTGGAGCAGTTTGGCGTCGTCTTCATCGAGGACGACGACCATGGCGGCTACGGAGTGCGCCGGAAGTTCAACGCTTCTAAGGTCGCGCGTTTGGAAACCTGGGAAGGCGAAGGCGGATCGGCTCACGGCGACGACATCTAGAACGCTCCTCCCGACGAAGACGAGGTAGATGCTGTTGCGGGTGTCCGGCCGGATGATTCCGCCCGGACACCCGCAACAGGTCCTATGGAGTTAGGTGCAACAACCCACGGGTTGACTCAGACGCTTGCCTTCACAGCTTTGTCCGTGGAGACGCCGCGACGCTTGTCGAAGACGGTGGCGCCGACTTCCTGCTCGGCCTGGTTGTTGATCGAGAGGTCGATGCCAGGGCGGTCGCGCAGGATCAGCACGGCGATGATGGAGATGATCGTCATGCCGAAGAGGTACGCCGAGACCGAGCTGCTGGTCCCGGTGGCGTTGATCAGTGCCTGGGCGATGGTCGGGGCGAAGGCGCCGCCGAGGATCGCGCCCAGTGCGTAGGCGATGGAGACACCCGAGTAGCGCACCGAGGCCGGGAAAATCTCGCTGTACCAGGCAGCCTGCGGCCCGTAGCCGAGGCCGAGACCGATGGTGAACAGGCCGAGAGCCAGGTAGAGCATGCCCAGCGAGCCGGTGTCGATCAGCCAGAACAGCGGGAATACGGTCAGCAACTGGGCGCCGAACCCGATAAGGTACGTGCGCTTGCGGCCAATCTTGTCGGCCAGGACGCCGGCCAAGGCGGTGAAGATGAACCACATGGCCGAGGCAAACGTGACGGCCAGTAGTACATCGGTACGTTCCAAGCCCACTGCGTCAGAGGTGGCGTAACTGGGGATGAACCCGCCGGTGGCCATGTAGCCTGCGGCGTTGTTGCCGGCGAAAACAAGGGCAGCCAGAATGACCAGCAGCCAGTGCTTGCGGAACAGCTCGACAACGGGAACCTTGGTCTGCTGCTTCTTGGCTGCGATCTCCTTGAACACCGGAGATTCGTCCACGGAGCGGCGGACCAGGTAGCCGACCAGGATCAGCACCACGCTCAGCAGGAACGGGATGCGCCAGCCCCACTCGAGGAAGGCATCACCGGGGGCGATGACCCCGGTCATCAGAGTGGTGACGCCGGAGGCCAGCAGCATGCCCAGCGGCACACCCAGCTGCGGGAAGGAACCGGCACGGCCGCGGCGGTCGCGGGGCGCATGCTCCACGGCCATCAGCACGGCGCCGCCCCACTCGCCGCCGGCGGAAATGCCCTGCAGGATGCGCAGCAAGAGCAGCAGGACCGGTGCCAGGACCCCTGCGGTCTCATAGGTCGGCAGTAAGCCGATCAGCGTGGTTGCCACGCCCATCAGGATCAGGGTGATTACCAGCATGGCGCGGCGGCCAAGCTTGTCGCCGTAGTGGCCGGCCAGGAATGCACCCAGCGGCCGGAACAGGAAGCTGATGCCAACGGACGCGAAGGCGAGCAGAAGGCCGATGGATTCACCCGCCGGCTCGAAGAACAGGTGCGCGAAGACCAAACCGGCGGCGGTGGCGTAAATGAAGAAGTCGTACCACTCGATGGTGGTGCCGATGATCGTGGCAAACGCGACGCGGCGTTGGTTCGCGGCGGACGAATGCCTGAGAGAAGCAGTGCTCATGGATCTCACCTTTGATAATCACATGTGGTGTCGGTTTGGGCCGGCATGCGAACGGGTTAAGGTTTTGGCGTTAGATGGTGATGCTCCCGAGGGCCGTGCTAAACGGTGGCGGGTTGTTGTTTGGAGTAGGTTTTGAGGTCGAAGTCGGGGTCGGCGGCTTGTTCGGGGGTGAGGGTGCGGCCGGCCGCGAGGAGGCGGCGGGCGGCCATGTGGTCGGCGGGCTGGTTGACGGATTCGACGGCGGCCAGCACTCCGTTGCGGAAGCAGAACACGGAGAACTTCTCCTCCGCCGGGTTCCCGCGGAGCACGGTCTGGTCGCCGGGGGCTGCCAGGCCGGCGATCTGCAGGCGCAGGTGGCCTTGGTTGGACCAGAACCAGGGCAGGTCTGCGTAGCCGCCGGGTTCGCCGCCGGTGCCGGAGCCATACCCGGTGCGGAGGATGGCGGCGGCGGCGTGGCGGGCCTGGTCGGTGGCGTTCTGCACGGATTCAAGCCGGGTGCGGGCCCCGGCATGGGCGTTCGGGAAGGACGCGCAGTCGCCGAGCGCGTAGATGTCCGGGTCGGACGTACGCAGGCTGCCGTCCACCACGATGCCGTTCTCGACCTCGAGGCCGGCGGCAGACGCGAGTTCGGTGCGCGGGATGACGCCGACACCGACAAGGACCAGGTCGGCGCGGTAGCGTTCGCCGGTGGTGCTGACGGCGGCGGTGACGTGCCCGGTGTTGTCTCCGTCGAAGGAGGCGATGCCTTCACCCAAACGCAGCCTCACGCCGAGACGTTGGTGGGCGTCGGCGAAGAAGCCGCTCATCACCAGGCTCAGGGCGCGGCCCATCGGCCGGTCGGCGTATTCGAGCACGGTGACGTCCAGGCCGCGGGCGCGTGCGGCGGCGGCGAACTCCAGGCCGATGAACCCGGCGCCGATGACGACGACGGAGCGCACCGCGTCGAGGCGGGCATGCAGGGCTTGGGCGTCGGTGAGGGTGCGCAGGCCGTGGATCCCGGCCAGCCCGGCGCCGGGCACGGAGAGTTCGCGGTTGGCGGCACCGGTGGCCAGCACCAGCTTCGAATAGGCCAGAGTGGTGCCGTCGTCGAGGGTGACAGTCTTGGCGGCGCGGTCGATGGAGGTGACGTGCACGCCGAGGCGGGCATCGACGTCGTGCGTGGTGAAGAACTTTTCCGGGCGCAGCGGCAGCGGAACCGGGTCCTTGCCCACGGCGAGGTACTCCTTGGACAGCGGTGGGCGCTGGTACGGGTGGTGCGGTTCCTCGCCGAGCAGCGTGATGGCGCCGGTGTAGCCTTCCTTGCGCAGTGAATCCACCAGCTGGATGCCGGCCTGGCCGTTGCCAACAATGACGATGTTCCCGAACGTGCTCATGGCTTGCCCTAGACCTGGTCTTCGGGGACGTCGACCTCGATGCTGTCGAAGTCCTCGCCGGCCTTAATCTGGCAGCCCAGCCGGCTGCGGACCTCGTCGCGGGGGCCGGCGGTGCAGTCCAGCATCTCTTCCTCGTCTTCGCTGATCTCCGGCAGCCCGTCGAGGTACTCGGGCCGGACGTAGACATGGCAGGTGGCGCACATCGCCTGGCCGCCGCACTCGCCGACTATGCCGGAGACGCCATTGGTGACGGCTGCCCGCATCAGGGACGTACCGGGGTCTACGTCCAGGACGTCAACGTTGCCGTCGGAATGGTGGAAACTGATCTTTGCCATGGTTCTTCTACTTTCTAATTCCAGGTGACGGGAAGACTGGTGATGCCGCGGAAGACCCAGCCGTCCCAAGTCTCGGTCCGGGTCTCGTCGGTGCGCAGCCCGGGGAAGCGCTGATACGCCAAGGGGACAGCGATTTGGCCGATGGAAGTTTTCGCGGCCCAGTGTCCGGCGCACAGGTGGACGCCGCTGCCGAAGGCCAAGTGGGATGTCTTCGGCCGGAAGATATCGAATTCATCGGCTGTGGGGCCGAAATGCGCCACATCACGGTTGGCTGATGCCACCACCACGCCCAGTCCCGCACCGGCAGGCAGGTTGACACCTTCCAGTGTGGTTTCCCGCGTCGTCTCCCGCGGGTACATCCCAATCGGGGACTGCCACCGCACGGTCTCGTCGAACAAGGCCGGCCACAGTGCGTCATTCTGGAGCACTTTCTCGAGCTGGTCGGGGTGCTGGCTCAGTGCCCACACGATATTGGTCACCATGTGTTGCGGCTCGTTCATTCCGCCGGAGATAGTGAGTTTGACGTTGGCGGCCACGTTGTCGAACGGAAGGCCGCTGTTGGCCAGGGCCGAGGTCATCGACGCGTTGGGATGCTGCTGGTAGAACGGGATGAGTTCGTCGAGGATGGCATCCAGTTCGGCCTGTGATGCATCGCAGCGGTCCCAAATAGCCGGATCGTCCAGGACGTTTCCGGAACCGGCGATGAAGTCATGGGACCAGCGGCGCATCTGCTCGACGCCGACGTCCTTGAGACCCAGCAGGTCGATCAGGTTCTGCGAGGCCACCGGTGCCGCGTAGTCCCGGTTGAGGTCGGCGTGCTCGGGCCCCTTGTCCTCCAGAACGTCCAGGTAGGTGCGCGCGTTCTGTTCGAAGATCGGCGCCCAGACCTGCTTGATGTTCTTCGGGCGCAGCACCGGATTAATCGGGGCGCGGTCGGCGGCGTGCTCCGGGTCATCCTTGCGCAGCATCGGCTGTGCGCCCAGCGCCCGGTTCATTGCGGCGCCGCTGACGTTGGCGCTGAAGATCTCCTGGTCCATCTCGACGGCGTGGCAGCCCTCGTAGTTGGTGACGAGGAACTTCTTGATCGCCGGGACCCAGGCGACCGGGGACTCCTGCCGCAACCGCTCGTAGGTCGGATACGGGTCGGACATCATCTTCGCCGGGTCAACCCATTCGGCTACCGGGTAGGAAGTGTCCGGGACGGCGCCGGCAACGGAGGTTGTTGCAACGGCAGCCTTTCGGGCATTCGGGGATTCCCGGAGCGCGGAGGCGGGAGTACTTTCGGAATCTGTTCCATAGCCAAAGGGGCATCGGCCTTCGAGGGCGGTAGACATTTGTCCTCCTGTTTGAACTACGTCTTGTGACTAGTGTCGCCCGTGTCACTTCCCCTAGTAAACTGTGGATATTCGCATAACTTCTTCGATTGCTTGGGATTAGATGCCAAAGTTCACCTTGCGGCAGCTTGAACTCTTCGCTGCCCTTCCGGACCATGACACGTTGAGCTCTGCCGCGGCGGCGCTGCACATTTCCGAGTCTGCCCTCTCCCATGCGCTGAGCGAATTGGAGGCGGCAGTAGGGGAGCAGCTGTGTGTCCGCAGGAAAGCCCGAGGTATGCGGTTGACGCAGGCGGGCCAATATCTTGCCGCCAGGGCCCGCACCATCGTGAAGGAAACCGACGGGCTGGTCAGTGAGCTCGCCGGCGTCGGCGGGGAACTGAGGGGACCGGTTGCACTGGGCTGCTACATCGGGCTCGCCAGCAACGTACTGCCATCGGTTATGGAAGGCTTTGGCAAGTTGCACCCTGGCGTGGACATCAGCATCACAGTAGGCGACCACAGGGACCTGTTGCCGAAGCTGGAGACAGGGGCCTTGGATGCGGCCATCGTCTACGAGATCGGAATGCCGGCAAGATTGCAGCGGCAGGAGATCTACAAGACAGAAGTGATGGCCATACTCGCCGAGTCGCACCCGCTGGCTAAGAATCCGGACGTCGATCTTGCGGAGCTCGCTCCTGAACCGCTGATCATGCTTGAATCGCAGCCCAGCACCGGCTACACCCAGCTGATGTTCGACGAACGTGGACTCACTCCCACATATGCGGCGCGCGTGCCGCAGATTGACCTGGTCCGCGCCTTGGTGGGCCGGGGGCTTGGCTACAGCTTGTTGATGTCACGGCCCAACCAGATCCCCGTGACTACAGAGGGGCTGCCTATAGTCTCCAGGCCATTACGTCCCAGGGCAGGGATCACTTCCGTCGTGGCCGTATGGCCCGACGGCGTCGCCCTCAGCGCGCGCGCACGGGCGGTCATGGATTACGCCACCGAAGTGCTGGAAGGGATCGAAACGGTCTGACCCTCGGGGCTGGAAATAACGACGGCGGTGCCCAGCCCTGCGGGAAGGTGCAGTAGCGCTCTGTCTGCATGGTTCGCATCATCAGGAAGGAGGCCGTGCTTCAATGCCGACACGAACCGCGACAACCTGAGACGGCTCCGCACGGCGGGATGGCCGCGTCATCCCCAGCCAGAGGCGGGGGATAGGGAACGCGTTAACCTCGGGATCAGAACTCGAACTGTCCTGCAGGAACTGGTCGATTTCGATCTGCAGGTCCCGGCGAGGCGTTTGGCCCCAGAAGATGCAACGAACAATGCCGGGTGCGGCTCTTGAGGTAGAGCCGCACCCACGAGGAAAGCGTTCCTTCGTTCTAATTGAACTCAAGGCCGAGTAGCGCGTTCTCGGTGACCTCGGGCAGCGCCGGGTGAATCCAGTACTGCTTGGTCGCGAATTCGCGGATGTCCAGGTCAAAGGCGAGGACGGTGATCATCTGCTGGATCAGGGTGGAGGCTTGCGGGCCCATGTAGTGCGCACCGAGCAGTTTCCCGGTATCGCGATCCGCAATCAGTTTGCAGATTCCAGTGGTGTCTTCCATGGCCCAGCCGTAGGCGACATCCCCGTACTTCTGCACCTTGACCATCAGGTTGTGGCCCTGTTCTCGCGCCTGGTCCTCGGTCAGCCCGACCGTGGCGACCTGCGGGTGGGTGAAGGTGGCAGCCGGAACGTGGTCGTGCGGCATCTTTCGCAGATTGTCCGGGTGGAGCAGGTTGTGGCGCACGGCGCGCATCTCCGCGTTGGCCACGTGCTTGAGCATGTAGGGCGAGGAGACATCGCCAAGGGCCCAGACCCCCTGGGCGGTGGTCGAACGACCGTACTCGTCGACGCGGACACGTCCGTCGGCGGTCATTTCGATCCCGGCAGAGGCCAGGTCCAGTTGGTCACCGTTGGGCACGCGGCCGGTGGCCACCAGCAGCACTTCCGCGGTGACGGAGGTGCCGTCGTCGAGCCTGACGGTCACGCCCTCGGTGGTCTCCTCGGCGCCGATGGCGGTCCGGCCGGACAGGAGTTGGTATCGCTGGGCGGCGATAGCGTTGAACTGCTCGCCCAGCTCGGCGTCCAGGCTACGCAGCAGCGAAGAGCGAGAGATGATCGTTACCTCGGTGCCGAGGGCCTCGAAGACATGGGCAAATTCCATGGCAATGTAGCCTCCACCGATGATCACCATGGACTTTGGCTGCTCCGGCAGGCGCATGATGTCCTCGTTGGTGTAGTACCGCACTCCGGAGGCAGCGATGGAGTTGGGAATGAAGGGACGGGAGCCGGCGGCGATGACGATCTGGTCGCCGGAGATGATCTTCTGCTGCTGGCCTTGGCCTGTACTCAGCGTGCGTTCGCCGACGAAGACAGCATGATGGTCGTAGACGTCGATGTTGGGAGTCTGCGGACCGCGGCGGTACTCTTCACCCCCGCCGGCGATTGGGTCGATGCGGTTTTCGAAGATGCGGGTGACCATTTCAGACCAGTCCACGGAGTTGACCTGGGCATTCACGCCCAGCCGCCCGGACTGGGCGGTCTCCAACGCGGCGTCGGCTGCATAGACGTACATCTTCGTGGGGATGCAGCCGACATTGAGGCAGGTGCCGCCGAAGGTTCCCTTTTCGATGATCGCGATCGATTTGTCCTCGAACTCCGGCCCGGGGATGGAGTTTCCGGATCCGGTGCCGATGATGATCAGGTCGTAGTGCGCATCGACGGCGATATCGCTGGCAGGGGTTTCCATGGCAAGTCCTCACTAGGGGTTCGTTTTGGGGTGCGCGGGGCGCGGAAAGGGGCGGGCCGGGCAGCGGGAGGCAACCGGCTGGAGAGGCGGGGTCGGGTTATTTGGCGGTGGCGATCTTCCACAGGAGGGTGCGCAGTTGCCGGACGTCGTCCTCGCCGAAGTCGGCGAGCGTCTGCTCGACTACCTGATCGCGTGCCGCAAGGGTGCGATTCAGCACCGCCTGGCCTTCGTCGGTGGTGCGTGGAATGCGAATGCGCCGGTTCGTCGGATCGGCGTCCCGCACCACGTAGCCTTGCTTTTCGAGCCGGTCGATAATCGACATCAGCGTGGACTTGTCGAGACCGAGCGTGGTGGCGATCTCGATCTGGGTGCGCGGCGTGCCATCTCCGGCCACCGCCAGCACCAGCGTGTCACGCATGTCGTGTAAACCGTTGTCCCGGCAAGCAGCGTCGAAGTTCCCGGTCAGCACTCCGACCGCACGATGCATCAGCCAGGTCAGGTCGCTGGTGAAAGGGCTGTCCACCGTCGCACACGGCTTGAGTGACGGCGTTTCGAGATCAACGTTGGACAACATGCTCCCATCGTATCGACGGACCCCAGATAGTCCAATTGCAGATGATCTGGTCTCAGACGATCTAGGTCGAGAAGGCGCGTCGTCAAGGTCAAGGTCGATCTGCAGGCGTTCTACTCCCGACGCGATGACGAAGGACTTGATCTCGTTTCCGAGTGCAGCCTCGACTCCGAAGAGGAGCTGTTGACGGCGTAGGATGCGGCGCACGCGGTGGTACAGGAGGCGAAGGACGCCGACGTGTACGTGTTCGGCGGCGGCATCGACGAGATCGTTCCCCGGTCAGCGTCGACGGTTGTTGGGGCAGTGCGTGGGCTGCGTCCCTTCCATTGCGGCCAAGACGCCGGAAATACGCACATCTACCGATGTGACGTGAATCATGTTTGCCTAGACTTCCTGTAACTAATCCGGGCCGGGACGCGGTCCGACAGGGAGGGAACAACCATGACCAAGACATCAGAAGTCCGATCCGTTGTCCCGCCGTCACCGATTGCAGCGGCAGGGCCTCACGCAGCCGAGGTTTCTGCCCCACTGACTGAGCAGGCTCGAGCCATTCGTGACGGCGAGTTGAGCAGCCGTGAGCTGACACAAATGTATCTAGATCGGATACAGGCGCTCGACAAGCCCGAGACGCTCAACTCCTTCCTGCTCACCCGCGGGGACGAGGTGCTGGCCGAGGCCGGGAGGATGGACGACCTGCAGGCTTCGGGCGAGATTACTGGTCCGTTGCACGGTATTCCCCTAGGTATCAAGGACGCATTGTTCACAGCGGGAACGCGTACCACTGGTGGCACGGCTGCGCTTAAGAATTTTGTACCGACCGAGGATGCCACCGCGGTGCGGCTCCTCAAAGAGGCCGGCGCCTTGGTGTTGGGCAAAACAAATCTTCATGAGTGCGGCTTCGGGATCACCAGCAACAACCCCCACTTCGGGCCGGTCCGTAATCCCTATGACCCGCTGCGGATCCCCGGCGGGTCAAGTGGAGGCTCGGGCGCCGCCGTCGCTGCTCGGCTGTGCTCCGCCGCAATCGGTACCGATACCGGCGGTTCGGTCCGCATCCCTGCCGCCTTGTGCGGCGTAGTCGGACTCAAGCCGACTCTGGGCCGAGCAAGCCGCGGTCGGATGCTGGGCCTGTCGTGGAGTTACGATGTGCTTGGACCGATCACCCGCACGGTTTCGGATGCAGCGGCCATTCTCAGGGTGGTCGCCTCGGGTCCGGATCCGCTCGATCCGTTCGCAGTGGACGACCCTTCCGGTGCACGGCTGCCTGCGGCGATTGCGGAAGCCGGTGCAAACCTCAAGGGCGTGCGGATCGGCATCCCGGACAGATATTTCGCCGAGGACAATACTCCTGAAGTAGACCGGGTGCTGGCTGAGAATTACAAGCTGCTCGAGAGCGCCGGAGCGATCCTCGTGCCGGTAACGGTCAAGAACGTGGAGCATGCGAGCCATACGGGGTTCCTGACCGTGATCCCCGAGGATGTCGTGCTCACCGAGGAGGCGCTGCGAGAGGCGGGCGTTGAGGGCGGGATCGCTGGCAACCTGCAGTCTTTCGGCGCAGATGTGCGCTCTGCGCTGGGCAGCCAGGTTGGGCTGGACGCGGAGCCCGTTCCGGCGTTCGCTTACGCGGAGGCGATGTCCCGTACGGTGCCGGCGATCCGGCGAGGTTTCGCCGAAGCTCTCGCGGGCGTCGATGTGCTTCTGACGGCCACGACGCCGGCGACAGCGGTTCCCATCGCCGAAGATGTTGAGATGCAGCACAATGGCCGGAGCGTGGATACTTTTGCGACCTTCGTTCGGTACGCCTTTTGCATCTCGGTCGCGGGACTTCCGGCCATCTCGGTTCCCGGTGGCATGGGCGAAAAGACCGGGCTTCCGGTCGGCCTGCAATTCGTTGGAGCGCCCTGGAGCGAAGCCAGGCTGGTTGAGATCGCACTTGCGTACGAGCGTCTCGCCACCGGCGTCTGATTACCGCTCTGAGCTTCAATGCCACATTGAATTGCCCTGACCAGCCGCCTTCACGGGTCGGCTCTCAGTTAAATAATCGCAATCCGTCCGACTCGGTCCGAGCCGCGCAAGCCGCGCGGCTCGGACAGCCCAATTTTCTCAAAATGTGTTCGACATGCGTCGTCACGGTACGAACGCTGACCACCAGCTGCGATGCTATCTCCGCGTTGGCAAGCCCGTCTGCCATCAGCGTGAGTACCTGAAGTTCACGACGTGTCAGGCCGGCTGGCAGGCCACTTGGCTCCGCCGCTACGACCACCACGTCAGGTCGGGGGAGGGAGACATCATCGCTACGGGTCATCACAACACGCCACCAGCTCTTATCGTGCCAGACGTAACCGGACCGAGCCGCGGCGTCAGTGCCGAACATGTTCAGTGCCGCTTGGACAAGCCCAGGCGTTTCCTCGCAGAGTCGCGCCGCTGCTACGTCCAATGCGCGAATGTCCCCATCAGCGGTAACTACGGCTACAGGTGCTGAAGGATCCCACTTGGCCCGCAGCAAGCGCAATCGGCCCCGGTCATCAACAATCCTGGCCAGCATCGGTGCCACGGCCCCGAGGATGCCTCGCCGCTCATCGTCGATGCCGACGAGATCGCGCTGGCTCATAACCAGCATTCCGACTTGGGCAACGGTTCCGCTTCGGCGAAGCACCATAGTCGCTCCCTCGGCAAAACCCGCCGGGTGGAGTACGTCCACATAGGTCGTTAGACCGTGAAAATCGAAAGGGAAATCCCTCCACCGCATCGGTACGGCGGAATCAATGGACATCCGATAGCTGGGACAGGATAGGTAGTCCGTATTGGCAAAGGAAGCCACTCGGTCGTCGTAGCCTGCGCGGGCCAGACATCGGTGGGTCCGCCGAACCGGATCATAAGCCGAGATCATGGCTGCGTCGAAGGGAACGACGTGCTGAAGACCGCGAAGTACCTGATCGACGCCTGCCCCGCCGACCAGCACGGAGGAAATGATGTCCCCTAGTTCGGCGGTCGCACGGATTTCCGCGGAGACTTCTAGGGCTGGCCGTTCAACGGGCGTCCTCAGCCGGTTCATCGAACTGGCCTTGCAGCCCGCGCAGAGTGGTCGCGTGGATCGGGTGCATGATGTTGGGGGTCGGCCATCTTCATGTTCTGCATGGTCCTCCTTATTTTTGCTTACACCAACTCTCTTGACGTTCATCGTTAACAGGCACGGTGCGACTGAACGCATGATGTCCCGGCTGCTGACCGAGGCTGGGGAGAGAACTGGAGCCCATGCCTTCAACAAGAGGCACCGCGCCGCACAGCACCGGGGCTACTGCTCGGGGAGCGAGTAGTGGTCGGCTATCAACTGAACGGTGCGCGCTTGGGCCTGCCCTGAGTGTCCCGTCAGCACGAGCATCACTTCGTCGACCCCGGTCTGGTGATGGAGGCGTTCCAGGGCTGCGGCCACTTCGGGTGCGGTGCCGTTGAGGAAGCGCCGGGTGTAGGTGTCGAGGATTTGCTGCTCCTGGAGCGTGGCGGAGTAGGCCTCGACCTCCTCAGGCGGAAGCAGGCTGTAAGTCTTTCGCTGGAACATCCGCAGCATGGCCATTGCGGCTACAGCAGCCTGGCGTCTGGCTTCCCGGGGATCGTCGTCTGCAACCACGCCCACGCTCAGGAGGGTATAAGGCTCGTCCAGCACATCGGATGGCTGGAAACTCTCCCGGTACAGCTTCATAGCGGTGACCGCGTCAGCATCCCCGAACTGCAACGCGAATGCGTAGGGCCGGCCGAGCTGCCCGGCGAGGCGTGCCGAGTAAGGGGATGAGCCGAGAATCCAAGCCTCCGGTGTCGTCTCGGGGCGCGGGACGCGGTTCTGGTCCGCCTGCCACGGCCCGGGCACCGCGTGGACATTCCCGTACATATGACCGTCCGGGAAGTTGTCGTTGAGGAACCCGAGCAGCTCCAGCACTTGCTGGGGGAACGCATCGTTGGCGTCATGATGACGGCGGAGCGCTGCAGCTGTCGGCAGGTCGGTGCCGGGTGCGCGGCCCAGCCCGAGGTCGATTCGCCCGGGCGCGAGAGCGTCCAGCATGCCAAACTGTTCCGCGATGACCAGCGGAGCGTGGTTCGGCAACATCACCCCGCCGGCGCCGAGCCGGATACGGTCCGTTGCAGCGGTTAGCCGGGCGAGCATGATCTGCGGCGAGGAAGCCGCAGCACCGGGCATGGCGTGATGTTCAGACATCCAGAACCGGTGATACCCCCGCCGCTCCGCCAGCTGAGCCAGTTCGATGATGTCGCCGAACGCTTCCTGGGCAGTCTGTCCGACGCTGGTCTGGGCGTTGTTGAGAATTGAAAGTGCAAACGGGGCGGTGCCCGAAGGGCGCGGGGGAATCATGAAGCTCCTTGATAATTACCGGAACAAGCGGCTGTCCGGCGGGTTGTCTATGTGCCGCTCTGCAGGGTCACCGGAAGCGGCCCGGCAGTGAGGAGCTGTCCGGCCCTGCGGGCCGGACAGCTCTTGTTTCAGGACGTTGCTGCGCCGATTGGCCCTCAACGCCGTGGCAGCGACGGTTTAGGCGGTGGCTGCAGCTGCAGCGCCTTCAAACGCCGCCCGTCCCTGGATTGCTGATAAGCCAAGATCGCTCTTCGGCAGCGCCTCGCCGGCCTGGACCGCGCTGATCCAGGCCTCGGTGTTTGCCACTGCGGCGAAGTTGGAGTGCAGCAAAACGAGCAACGTGTCATGCAATTGTTCGGCGGATACCTTGCCCGCTTCGTTGGCGAGGTGGATGGCGCCGGAGGCGTCGGAGAGGATTTCGACGGCGAGACCAAGCCCCTCTGCCGCGGCGGCAGTCCCGATGTCGCAGTTGTTCGTCATGTAGCCGACGATCGTGATGGTGTCGACCTGCTGGTCGGCCAACCACTGCGCAACGTCGGTGCCGGCGAAGACGCTGGCTTTGTCCTTGGCCACCCGCTTCCAGGACGGGGTGGCGCGCTTCTCGATCTCGGGGTGCAGGGACCAGCTGGAAGAACCGACCGCGAAGACGGGTGCGCCTTCCGGAAGTTCGTGCTGGACCACCACGACGGGAATGTCCTGCTGTTGGGCGGCGTCGAGAGTGCGCAGAATGTTGGCGAGCGACTCCTCACGCGGTGGGTGCTGGATCTGCAGGATCCCGTCGAAATACTCCTGCTGTACATCCACGACGATCAACGCTCGGCGGGGTGCGGTCATGTGTCTCTCCTCTGTCAGGCGAACGGCTGGCAACTACGAGTTTGTCAGCGGGGATTGCGATAGAGTGAGTGGCACAAAAGACGACTATGGATGAATTCGGGCCAACATGAGAATCGCCGTACACGCCTTCGAAGGCATCACGATGTTCCACCTCGCATCCTTGCTGATGGTCTTCGGCGAAGTCTCCCGCTTAAATCTGGCAGAGGGGTGGGAGACGACGGTATGGACCCGAGACGGCCGCGGCGTCCGGACTGCTGAAGGGCTGTCGCTGCAAGACGTGGCCGGTCCCGAGGCTGTAGCCGGCGCCGACCTCTTGGTGTTCCCGGCCTGGCCCGCTGAGCTGCCCCCGGCGGATGAATTCCTCACCGATCTGATCAGAACCGCCCACGCGGGCGGGACGCCTGTGGCTGGTCTCTGTCTTGGCGCTTTTCCCGTTGCCGATAGCGGAGTGCTGGACGGCCGCACGGCCGTTACCCACTGGTCCTCTGCACCCCATCTTGCCCTCCGGCGGCCGGCCGTGACGGTCAGGGACTCTGCTCTCTACCTTGACCACGGGGACGTGCTGACTTCAGCAGGTACCGCGTCGGCAATCGATGCCTGTCTGTACATCGTCCGCAAGCATCTCGGTTCGTCCGCGGCCGCCAAGGTCGCGCGCCACCTCGTCGTTGCGCCCCACCGCGAGGGCGACCAGGCGCAGTACGTTGACCGGCCGGTTCCCGACCCCGGGGGCGTCGGCCACATAGGGGCCACCCTGGACTGGGCGCTCAACCACCTCGGCCAACCCCTGACAGTGGATGACCTAGCCACTCATGCAGGCATGAGCAGGCGCAACTTCACCCGAAGATTCTCCGAAGCTACCGGCACCACGCCGGCCCGCTGGATTCTCTCGCGGCGGCTCGACGAAGCCCGCCGCCTGCTGGAGACCACCACTTGGCCGATCGCCCGCATTGCCCGCACCTGCGGATTCGGCAGTGCCGTCGGCTTCCGGCAAAACTTCGTCAGCGCCTACGCCACCACTCCCACGTCCTACCGACAGCGCTTTACTGACGAAATGTCGTGACGAACCGCCGGTCAGGGCTTTAGTAAGTGCGTGCTTCGGTTCCAGTTAGATGTCTTGCTGGAATAGACCACGTGCTGAGGGAGGATTCCCTACCAGACAGGGTAAAAGGGGCTTGCCAAGTGAATTTCAACTTTGCTACCCGCGTCGGGGTTCCGCACCGTTCATACGCACCTGATTCATCTATAAACTGTCTCGGAGCCTTTACAGATACTTCGACAAGACCCGAGCAAACGTGTCTCCCGTAGTCACAAGCCACTCGACGAGTTCTTGCGATTGCGTCTCGTCCCGGTAGTCGCCGGGACGGCTGATGACGAGCTTAGATGCCTTGCGGCCCGGCCTGTCGTCCCACTCTAAGGCGAAACCGAGGTCGGCCTCGATGGCCTCGCGTTGAGCCAATAACTTGGCGTAGAGGCCTTTGTCGTGGTTGATCCAGAAATGCGTGGTCACAGTTTTCATGTTGGAATTGACCAGAAACGTGAGCTGCCCGCGGGGATCTCCGATGCTGATGTCGTACCAGTTTTTCGCGGAGGGCTTGCGCCCGAGATCGATGGTGGTTGCGTTCACAAGGGCGTAGTCTCGTACCTTTTGGAAGAACTCAAGCTGGGCGTTCTTGACGGGCATCCTGCTACCAGGTTTGGCAAGAGGTTTGACCTTCTTCCGGCGTGCGGTGATCGCGTCCTCATCGACGTCGAGGCCGGCGGCTTCCGCGAGTTCCTCTGCGCCCATGAACTGCCCTGGATCCGCGCGCCCTTCTGCATCGAAGAGAAGCCCCTCCTCCTCAAGCACCGCCCGTGGGTCATCGACCCGCCCAGGCTCCGTCCAACGGAAACCAGGAGAGATTGTCCCGCCGCTCTGCAAGACTCGCCAAGCGTTAGCCATCGGGAAGTTCGCGATGATCGCCGCCAGCGGCTGAGGCCAGGTGCCGGCAACGATCGCGACATCTCCGTACGAAGTCCAGCGACCCGGTGGGATCTCAGCGACGATCGCAGCAATTTGGCTGCGAAAGGCTGATGGCTCATCGTCCACAGCGATGATGCCCTCGTCCGGGCCTGGCCATAGCTCGATAATCTTCTCTGCTAGTTGAGCGCTACGAGCGTTGATCTCGTCGACGCCCCATGTTGCGTTCGCAGCGATTGCTTGGTTGAGGGACACGCCGCTCTTCGCCAGCATTTCGCGCTTCACGTGGAATGGCTTGTTGCTGAGCTCGCTGTTGTACCCGCTCAGGGTGAGGTTGCCAAGTGTATGCACGACTCGTTCATGTTCGTAGTCAATGTCCGCATCTGCGCTCAAATCTGCAGCGAACGTCTCCCGCACGGAGTCAGACATTGTCTGAGGCAGCACATGTTCGATCGTCAAATGCCTTGGATCAAGGGCAACGATCTCCTTCGGGCGGTAAGCCTCTTCCAGCCACTGCAGGATGAGCTTTTTCTGCGTGCCGCGGCCCTGCCAGTAAAAGGCGATAGTCCGAGCTGCCTCGCGAACTTGTTGGTCGGTCGCGAAGTGCTTACGGCCGCGGGACAAATATTCACGCAGCGCGACATCAACATGGTCCGCATCGCTGATCGCCCCAACAGCTTGGAGCAGTGTTCTGTTCAAATTTGCGGTAGCCCGCCCGATCACGATGCGCCGCACGAAGTATGACTCCAGATACGTCAGCGCGCGCACAACTTCATCATCAGTCGAGGTGCCGGCAGCGCGGCGGGCGAGGATTTGCATTACCACCGGATATGCCGTCGTCGAGCCCCACGCCCTGATTCTCGTGAGGCGACGGCGTATCTCGGCGTGCTTCTCTTGCGCAGGCTTGAGAATGGTCGCTAGTACGGCACCAAGCTCCGCGATACGGATCACTTCAGCCTCTACTGCGTCGATTGCAGTGAGCTTCTCCAGCCGATGTTGCTGTCCGACGTAGGTATCTGACTGCTTAGCCCGTTCGTCGCGCTGAGCGAGGTCAAGCCAAAACAACAGCTCAAGGTTCTCAGAACCTAGCCTCCTCTCCAGCGGTAGCCAGACGTTTTCGTAGACGCTTTCCGCACGGTCACCCAGCCGCATGAACAAATAGTTCTTGAGCAGGTCACTCTGCGTCAGCCGAAGGCCAGTGTTATTCAGCGACTCGAAAATGCGATGGGCGTTGTCGGATGGCTCGGCCGTAACGACGACGAGCGCAAGCCCGCGTACGATGGCGGCTTCAAGTAACTCCAGGTCGTGCGGATCGTCCGGATCGTCGGCGGCCGCAATTTTCGAGCGGAAGAACCGGTACGCATTACCAACAGCATCCTCTCCGCCAGCCTGAGGCGCACGGTTGAGCACCGCCAGGTAGGCTGCCCGATCAGCCTGCGTCGGCATGACCTTAAGAGGTTTGCCGCTGTCGAAGACGTTGATTAGATACTGCGCGTCAATGCCGTTCGCCCGATCGTTATTCCCGGTTTCCATCAGATGGTCGCGGAGTGCAGCCAAGAGGAGAGTTAGCGTGGTCAGACGCTGCTGGCCGTCGACGACGAGAAACTTGTTGACGCCGATTGCGCCGAAGTCAGGGCTGCTCGCCAGCACGAGGGATCCGATAAAGTGGGAGGCCTTCTGGTCGTCGCCAAGAGTGCGCTCCAACTCGACGATGTCCGTCCACAGCTGTTCGAGTTGCTTCTTACCCCACGAGTACACGCGTTGGTACAGCGGAACTTGGTACTGCTTCTTGCCCTCCAGAACACCGGCCAGTGTCCCATTCTCCGCCCGAACCACGCACGCCTCCTGAGGTCTTGCTAGTAATGAGACCGAGACTACAGGGGGGAGGCCGTGGTGTACCCCAAAGGCTCGCGGGGCCGGGCAGCCATCCCGCCGCGTTCGTACTGCCATTGATCAAAGCCGCACTGCGGAAGCGACTGCCGTCTCGCAGGCGGATCCATGGGATTTGCATCCGTATGCGGGATGGCTCAAATCCTTGCGCAGGGCGATGACCTCAGCAAGGATGCAGGTCATCCCGTGCTGCGAAGAAGGAGTCGACGCGATGACAAAGTATCTGATCTCGCTTCCGAGTGCCGCCATGGTCGTCCCGAAGGAGGAGCTGCCGGCCGTTTCGGATGCATCGCATGCGGTGGTTCAGGAGGCGAAGGACGCCGGCGTCTGGGTCTTCGGCGGCGGCATCGATGAGAGCGTCCCTCCCGTCATGGTCGACGGCGAAGGGGCCGTGAGTGAGGGTACCTACCCGCAGACGGCGCAGCTTGAAGGCGGCTACGCGGTGCTGGAGCTGCCCTCGTATGACGCAGCATTGGAGTGGGCCGCGAAGATTGCGGCCGCTTGCCGTTGTGCCCAGGAGGTGCGGGCTTTCCACTACGACCCGGCCAGCTAGGTCTCGGACGGGTGGCCTCTCCGCTCGGCCCGCGGTCACACCGCTCGGAAAGGCTTAAACTCCTCCCGCACCATGCAAGCAGAAACGCCAGGTACGGCTCCGAAGACAGAGCCGCACCCGGCGTGTCGTCTTGCTGTGCTTCCGCAGGGCCGCCGGCCCGCCCGACCATCGGGCTGCTTGTGGCGAAAGATGCGTGGACCTGGCGGCCCTGCGGGAAGTTTGATTTCGACGGCGGGCCGGGGGCTGGCTATTGACCCCGGCCCGCCGCCGGACGGATCAGGCGGCGGCGGGCTCCCTGACCGACGACGGCTTCTCCAGCAGGTAGTTCTGGTACGCGGGGATCGTCAGGAAGGCCGGGAACTCTTCGCCGAGGGCACACTCTTCGAAGATCTCGCGGGCGTCGTCGAACCGGTCGCCGTCGAACCGCGGCAGGGCGGCGAACTCTTCCTCCAGCAGTTCCCGCACCCATTCGCGGGTGATGATCTCGCCGTCGTCGGTCAAAGCGTGGGCGTGGATCCACTGCCAGATCTGCGAGCGGGAGATCTCCGCCGTCGCGGCGTCCTCCATCAGGTTGTGAATGGCCACCGCGCCGTTGCCGCGCAGCCAGGACTCGATGTACTGGATGCCGACCTCGAGGTTGGTACGGATGCCGGTCTCGGTGATGGAGCCCTCGGTACCGGCGACGTTCAGCAGGGCACCGTCGTCGGGGATGACGTCCTCGCGCTGGCGGTCCAGCTGGTTCGGCCGGTCACCCAGCACCCCGTCGAACACCTCGCGGCAGACCGGCACCAGGTCCGGGTGCGCCACCCAGGACCCGTCGAACCCGTCGGAGGCCTCGCGGGTCTTGTCCGCGTGCACCTTCTCCATGGCGATGGCGTTGGCCTCCGGGTCGCGGCGGCTGGGGATGAACGCGGCCATCCCGCCGATGGCCATGGCGCCGCGGCGGTGGCAGGCGCGGATCAGTTGCTCGGTGTAGGAGCGCATGAACGGCGCCGTCATGGTCACCTGCGTCCGGTCCGGCAGCACGAACCGCGGCCCGCGGGCCCGGAAGTTCTTGATCACCGAGAAGATGTAGTCCCAGCGGCCGGCGTTCAGCCCGGAGGCGTGGTCGCGCAGCTCGTACAGGATCTCCTCCATCTCGAACGCGG
The DNA here is from genome assembly GCF_059091245.1 of Arthrobacter sp. Y3225116. Lineage (NCBI taxonomy): Bacteria > Bacillati > Actinomycetota > Actinomycetes > Micrococcales > Micrococcaceae > Arthrobacter > Arthrobacter sp. Y3225116. The sequence goes on along the minus strand of NZ_JBNHGL010000006.1, from coordinate 22,540 downwards.
CCGTGATGGTCTCGATCAGCACGGTGGCCCGGATGGTGCCCTGCGGGATGCCCAGCAGGTCCTGCGCCAGGATGAACACGTCGTTCCACAGCCGGGCTTCAAGGTGCGACTCGATCTTCGGCAGGTAGAAGTACGGTCCGCGGCCCTGGGCGATCAGCCGCTGGGCGTTGTGGAAGAAGTACAGCCCGAAGTCCACGATGCCGCCGGCCACCGGTTCGCCGCCGATCAGCATGTGCTTCTCCGGCAGGTGCCAGCCGCGCGGCCGGACCACGATGGTGGGCAGGTCGGTCAGCGTCTGGCCGGTGAGCTTGTATTCCTTGCCGGTGTCGGAGACAAAGTCGATCCGCCGCTCCAGCACGTCGGTCAGGTTCAGCTGCCCGTTGACCACGTTGGACCAGCTGGGCGTGGAGGAGTCCTCCATGTCTGCCAGCCACACCTTCGCGCCGGAGTTCAGCGCGTTGATGGTCATCTTCTTCTCCACCGGCCCGGTGATCTCCACCCGGCGGTCCTCCAGCCCGGGCGCCGGGGGAGCGACCTTCCACGAGGAATCCTGGCGGATGTGCCGGGTGCCGGGCAGGAACTTCGGGTCGTGCCCGCGGCCGATCGAGCGCCGCCGGTTCTCCCGCTGGACCAGCAGCTCCCGCCGCCGTTCCGCGGTGGCATGGTGCAGCCGGGCCACGAACTCCAGCGCCTGCGGCGTCAGCACTTCCTCCTGCCGGCGCACCGGCGGGGCCGTCAACGTAATCCCGTTCAAGGTAATCGGATCGTTCATCGCTCATTCACTCCTCAAGAAGTGCATCGACTGTTCAGCTGGCGCCCTTCCCAGCCCTGAAAAGGGCGCCTGCTGATTCCTCGACGCGGCAAAAGATTTAGTGGAACTGGCCCTCTTCGGTGGAGCCGACCAGTGCCAGGGTGCTGCCGTTGGGGTTGAGGGCAGTGGAGATGGTGTCGAAGTAGCCGGTGCCCACTTCGCGCTGGTGCTTGGTTGCGGTGTAGCCGCGGTCTTCGGCGCCGAATTCGCGCTCCTGCAGGTCCACGTAGGCGCTCATGCCGTTGCGGGCGTAGCCGTGGGCCAGGTCGAACATGGAGTAGTTCAGGGCGTGGAAGCCGGCCAGCGTGATGAACTGGAAGGTGAAGCCCATCGCCCCGAGCTCACGCTGGAACTTGGCGATGGTCGCGTCGTCCAGGTGCTTCTTCCAGTTGAAGGACGGCGAGCAGTTGTAGGAGAGCATCTGGTCCGGGAACTCGGCCTTGACCGCCTCGGCGAACTGCCGGGCCAGCTCCAGGTCCGGGGTGCCGGTCTCCATCCAGATCAGGTCCGAGTACGGGGCGTAGGCCTTGGCCCGGGCGATGCACGGCTCGATCCCGTTGCGGACCTTGTAGAAGCCCTCGGGGGTGCGCTCGCCGGTGATGAACTCGGCGTCGCGCTCGTCCACGTCGGAGGTGAGCAGCGTGGCGGCCTCGGCGTCGGTCCGGGCGATGATCACCGAAGGGGTGCCGGCGACGTCGGCGGCCAGGCGGGCCGCGTTCAGGGTGCGGATGTGCTGGCCGGTGGGGATCAGCACCTTGCCGCCCAGGTGGCCGCACTTCTTCTCCGAGGCCAGCTGGTCCTCCCAGTGCACGCCGGAGGCGCCGGCGGCGATCATGGACTTCATCAGCTCGTAGGCGTTCAGCGGCCCGCCGAAGCCGGCCTCGGCGTCGGCCACGATCGGCACCAGCCAGTCCTCGACGGTCTGGATGCCCTCGGAGAACTCGATCTGGTCGGCGCGCATGAGCGCGTTGTTGATCCGGCGGACCACCTGCGGCACCGAGTTCGCCGGGTACAGCGACTGGTCCGGGTAGGTGTGGCCGGAGAGGTTGGCGTCGGCGGCCACCTGCCAGCCGGAGAGGTAGATGGCGCGCAGCCCGGCCTTGACCTGCTGCACCGCCTGGTTGCCGGTCAGCGCGCCGAGGGCGTTGGTGTAGCGGCCCTCGGCGGCTTCCTCGGTGAGCTGCTTCCACAGCTTTTGCGCGCCGCGCTTGGCCAGCGTGTGCTCTTCCTGGACCCGGCCGCGGAGGCGGACGACATCCGCTGCGGTGTAGTCGCGAGTGATGCCCTCCCAGCGGGAATCGGCGGCCCACTCGAGCTCCAGTGCCTTGGCCGCTTCCTCAGCGTTCATCGGGGCCGGCTCAAATGATGCAGTCATTGCTGTCTCCTGTTCGGTGTCGGGTCCGGCAGGTTCCGATCCTCGGTGACCGGTCCGGGCCAAATCCTTCGTGAAACCGACTATTCCGCACTCTGCAATAAGTAATCCATGGAAAATGCTGGAAAGATTTGCACTTCTTCTCGTATCCTCAAGAAATGACAACCACCAGCTGGAATCGTCCCTCCAAGCACGACGGCGGTGCCTCCGTGGAGCCCGAAATCGACGTCATCAGCCTGGGCCGGCGGGTGCGGCACCTGCGCAAGGCCCAGGGCATGACCCTGGACGATCTCGGTGCCGCCGTCGGCGCCGCACCGTCACAGCTCTCGCTGATCGAGAACGGCAAGCGCGAGCCCAAACTCGGCATGCTGCAGGCCCTAGGAAAATCCCTGGGCGTGGGCATCGACCAGCTGCTCGGGGCCGAGCCGCCCAGCCGCCGGGCCGCGCTGGAGATCGAGTTGGAGCGCTACCAGCGCGGCCCGCTGTACGAGTCGCTCGGGCTGCCGAAAGTCCGCGTCAGCTCGCGGCTTCCCCTGGACGTGCTGGAGTCCCTGGTCGGGCTGCAGCATGAGCTGGAGCGCCGGCTGGACGAGCAGGCCGCCACCCCCGAAGAGGCCCGCCGGGCAAATACCGAGCTGCGGGCGGAAATGCGTGCCCGGAATAACCACTATGAGGACCTTGAAGCCCAGGCCCAGGAGCTGTTGAAGGCGGTCGGTTTCAAGGGCGGGCCGCTTTCGCACCATGTGGCCGCGGACATCGCCGAACACCTCGGCTTCAGCCTGCAGTACGTCAGCGACCTGCCGCATTCCACCCGGTCCGTGACGGATCTGAAGAACAACAGAATTTACCTGACCCAGGGCCACCGGTCCGAACACGATCCGCGGTCTGTGCTGCTCCAGGCCGTCGGGCACTACGTGCTCGGGCACCAGGCACCCAAGGACTACGCGGACTTCCTGCGCCAGCGCGTCTACACTAACTACTTCGCAGCCGCGTTGTTAATGCCCGAGCATGCGACCGTGGACTTCCTGCAGAGGGCCAAGGCCGCCAAGGAACTGGCCATCGAGGACCTGCGCGACGCCTTTAGCGTCTCCTACGAGACCGCAGCCCACCGGTTTACGAACCTGGCCACGCATCACCTGGGCATCACGTGCCACTTCCAGAAAGTGCACGTCTCCGGCATCATCCACAAGGCCTACGAAAACGACGGCGTAAATTTCCCCGCCGACCACACGGGCGCCATCGAGGGCCAACCGGTTTGCCGCAACTGGACCTCGCGGGCCGTTTTCGACGTGCCGGACAAATTCCGCGCCTTCAACCAATACACGGACACCAAGGCCGGCACCTTCTGGTGCACCGCCATCACGGAGCGGCACTCATCGGGGGAGTACTCGCTAAGCATCGGCATTCCCTACAAGGAGGTGAAGTGGTTCCGCGGCCGCGATACCGCCGAACGCTCCGTCTCCAACTGCCCCGACGAATCCTGCTGCCGCCGCCCGCCCGCCGACCTCGCCGCCCAATGGGCCGGCAACGCCTGGCCCAGCGCCCGCGCCAACTCACACCTGCTCGCGGCTTTGCCGCCCGGGGCATTCCCGGGCGTCGATGAGACCGAGGTTTATTCGTTCCTCCAAGCGCATGCAGGACCGTAGTGGACTCCCTGTGCGCCTCGGCCCAGTAAAAAAGACCGGGCCAAAGGGACGATGCCCAGCCCGGACTGATGGCTCCTCTGGTTAAGCGGTGTCGTCTCGCCCATCTTCGTTCTCCGGGCCGTCAGCCGAGGCCGCCCGATGTGCGCGTTCATTACTCACTGTGGTCCAGGAGGCAGCGAAGAACGCGAATGCACGTGCGAACAATAACCAGATGGAATGCGTTCCGGACAACCCCATTGAAGGTCGTATCCCAGCCCGTGCCCAGCGTTGCTGGTGACCGCGGATAGGCTCGCAGCTGCTACCAATCGCCTGTGGCTCAGCCGAGGCCGGATTACGTCCAGTCGGCGCCAAGCAGGATATAGCGGAAGCAGTTTGGTGAGAATCGGCCCCACCTCTGTAAGTAGCCTTGCTTTCCGTGACGAGTTCGCGGCTACAAAAATTCTGTTTCTCTTAGGTAGAATGCTGCGCACGGGTCAGATTAACAACGTGAAGATTCGCCGGGACTCTTTCGTTTATGCGCCAACACTTACTGCAGGGGGAAGACTTGAAGCTCATCAGACTTAGGGTTGAAAAATTTAGAGCCATTCGCAGCGCGGATATCCGCATTGGGGATGAGCTGGCACTGGTCGGCCAGAACAGTTCCGGGAAGACTTCCGTTCTCCGTGCCCTTAACGCCTTTTTCAATTTTGAGGATGAACGCGACGCATTCGAAAGCGGGCAGCACGTCTTCAGATCATCGGCAGTAGCGATAATTGATGTTACGTTTGCAAAAACTCCGCCAGATTGTTCGATTCCCCGTTCTAGTGTCGGTAGTGACTTCGTTAGAGCTCGCCTGAGATACAAGAGGGAGCCGCTGTGGGAAATCTATGTTGATCGAGATTGGGTTAAAGCACCTCAAGATTTTCAATCAGAGCTGCGCAGATTCATATCGTACGCCTTTATCCCCCTGAGGCGTGACCACCATGTTGCTGGTTGGGGGCCCGATGGGCTTATGGAGCGCGTCATTGAAGCTAGCGTGAACCACGGACGTCAGCGAGACCATATTACTCCGAAAATTAGGGGCCTGGCAGAGGCAATCAAAAATCAGTCTCTTGACAATCTGGTCAAACAACTGAGAAGAAAGACGCCGTTAAATGGCGCTTTTGAGTATGCACTTAAGTATGATGACGTCCCCGATTACTCGATGCTGATTAAAGATCTCACACTGCACGTGACCGAAGGGACTCAAAGTGTTCGGCTTTCGGACAGCGGAAGCGGAACGCAAAGCATGGCGGTTTTTGCATTGTATTCGTACTTGGCGGAGCTTGAAAACAGTACCTACATCTTGGGATTTGAGGAACCTGAGCAGAATCTTCATCCACAGGCACAAATGCAGCTTCTCAAGAATCTACGTAGCATGGGCTTGCAGATTCTCTTCACTACCCACTCGTCTACGATGATCGATGCTTTGGATCACGAGCAAGTAGTCCTTTGCCGCAGGGCTCGGTCTAGCCGACGTGATATCGAGATGAGCATTAGTCAGCTGCCCGAAGACTTTTTTACTTCAAATGGCATGGACAGGGAGGCGTACTATCGATTCCATAAGCGGCGAAATTCAGAGTTTTTCTTTGCGGATTTCGTTATCATCACAGAAAGTCCCATCGATGCCGTAGTGGTGGGCCATCTTATGAGCGACAGTCATGGCGACTTGGAAGCTCTCAATATGACGATAATGCCTCTCGACGGGGTTACAAATATCAATTTTATGTATCATTTACTTAAGAGTCTCGAGATCGACTCTGCATTTGTCGTGGATAAGGACTATTTTCTGCCTTATACCCAGGATGATGTCGACAGTAGTCGCAATGCAAAGGGGTTTCCGCAGTATCGTCAAGAGTTTAAAAATGACTGCCTAATCAATGAGATAGTAAAAAAGCCAGCGGACCGGCTAGCCTTGCTCACCTATCTTTGGAAAGATCACGGACGCGCCGCTGCCATACTGGCGGAGGCAAACTTTTACTGTTTTCGGTGGTCGATGGATGTTGATCTGGTGGCTGCTCCTGTTGCGCGCAATGTTATGCTAGACACCTGTGGTGTTCGGGACCCTAGTAAGCGTACTTCCGAGGAACTGCTGATTCAGCGGCGTAGACAAATCAAGAAACAGGAAGTCGTCGGATCCGTTCTTTCCAAACTTACCGCCATGAACTTGCCTTCGTCATATAAACTGATCCGTCGCGAACTTCCTATCAAGGCGAAGGCAGCTGCACGATGACTCGTTGAACCAGCAATGGTCGACTGTTCAAAAAGATGGCGAAAGCAGTGCAGGGGATAGTACCTAATAGCGGCCTTGGGTGACTAGCACGTCTTGTTGAATGTTTGTAGAGCCGAGAAGGGCCGGCCGCGCTACCGGCGCAGCAAATCTGCCAAGCCCATCCATCTGCCCGCCGGGAAGCTACCCTTTCGGGTCGACAAGCCAGCGATCAACCGACAAACCCTGGTCTCCCTGCTGGTGACCCCGATTTCCATTGTGCGTGCGTCGGAACGGGATAAACCCTGTCCAAAGGATATAGTCAACTGCAAAGCATTGCGGGGGGAGTATTGGCAACAAGTTCAGTTGGAGGCGGCTCAGGGGCCGTGGCCTCATCCTCGCATGCAGGGTGCGCCCGCTTCCGAGGCACCGATCCGCTTATTACGGGACTGACCCGACGGAACCTCGCGAAGGCGGTGGGCTTTGCGGATACGGCTGGCGGCATCCCGCAGGCTCGGTGGATGCGTGCCATGACGTTTGAGCGTCTCATTCGTCACGAATCGTTTGCCGGCAAAATTACAACAGCAGCCGTCGGTTACCTCGGTCTCGATCGTCCGAGCGAGGTCGTTACCGTCAACGCACACGTCAACGTGGACAGGACCGCGCGCCTCCTAGCTCATGCCCATGAGCGCGCACACGCCACAGGTGCGACCACGCTCATCTACGGCCTGGCCATTCCATTCGTCGGCTTCGAAAACTCTCGCGCAACTGATGTCAAGCCAGACTTCGCCGTCGTCGCACCAAAGTTAGCGGCGGAAGGAACTGGATCCTGGATCATCGTCGGTGATGCCAAGGATTACGAGCGCTTGCGTTCTCGTATCGAGGACTCACGCATGCTCAAGGGCTTCCTTCAGGTCGCGGTCGGTGCAGAATCCTGTAGCGCATGGTCCCAGCTGCCTGCGGGAATGGACGTGCACACACACGGGGTCTTGGCGGTCCCACGGAATTCCTTCCTACAGCCAGAGCCTGTGGTGGAGAACCTGCACGATCATAAGGAAGAAGTACTGCTCCGCATTTCGGAGCGTCGTGCCGAAGCCGCTGCATCAGGATATGACGAGTCGACGCCGCTGCCGCAGTTCGTCTCTCATCTGAACGCAACGTTCAGCCCAACGTCATGCACCACATGCACGCTCTTTTCCTTCTGCCGAAATGAGCTTCGAAAGTCGGTTAACCCGAGCGACCTGCTCATTGAGCTAGGCATCAGCCGTGACTTGCGCACACAAGCGCTTGGCCTGGTCGACGGCGTAAGCAAGATCGGGCGCGTACCCGCGTCAGTAGCCGCCAATATCGTTGCCACACTCCACGGCGTAGCCCAGCCCACAGGCCAGCTGCGCGTCGACCAGATAGGTCGCGCCGGTACCGTAAACGTCGTCATAGCCAAGTCCGACGCCGCCGCTCTCGGTGTTCACGGTCTGGCTATCCAGCGCATCACCTCAGAAGGCCGAGGTGAGTGGCAGACCTACGTCTACGATGACCCTCAATCTCCAGAGACGCGACGCAAGGTCATGCGGACACTCGGAAAGACGTTGAACCTCGCTATGCGCGATCAACGGAAGGCCCGCCCGAATGGGCCCAGCGCAATCCATATCGTTGTCCCGGACGCAGTAACTGCCGACGTTCTCGTGTCTCTTGCCGACAATCTCGCCGGTGTTGAACTGAGCCGACTGCGTTGGCAGCGTGACAAAGATATGGGGCGCCCACCTCTAACCTTCGACGGCGAGCCGGCAGAAGTGCCAGCACCACTTAGCGAGGCTGAAAGGACCGCTGTTTCTTTCCTACTTGAGGAAGACCGCGCCCGCGCTTTTTCACTCCGCTGCCCGATCATCGACGTGCGTGACGTACTCGCGAGGCACATTGTCGCTGGCGGACCCTCGACGAATGCAGGCCGTCTCGACTATCTGGTCGGGTGGGCCGAGACTGCGGACAAAGGTTCATTGAGTCACCGTGCGTTCGCCGACGACATCGAGAAGAGCATCCACACACCGGGCGCTCGACTCGCAAACTCTCAGTCCGACGCAATTCACTCAGCACTGACCGGAGCACGAGGTGGCACAGCACGAACCGGTCCCGCAGATCCACAGGCGTATCAAGATCTTGTAGCTAAAGAACTCGCCTACAAGTGCGCTGTCCTCCATCGTGCGTTGGACGTGATCGAGAAGCTCCCGGTCTCAAAGCTCCGCGAGGCCTATCGCACGGTCGAGAGTGACGCCCAGGAAGTGTGGCGTAGACGATTGTCATTGCACGCATCCGACCTAGTCCGGTTCGGCCGCACGTACCGATTCTGGCGGAATACGCACGTTCCAATGATCGAGAGCGATGGCCGGTGCAACACACAACTGCTGGCACTTTCGAATCCACAGACGGCGCACGACCTGGCGACGTCTGCTGGCACTCGACAGGTCGCATTTGCGACGGTCGTCTCGCAGATCCCGCTAGTTTTGGATGTCGACTCGCGCCGGATCGGAGAAGGCTCACGAATCGTCATGCTCGCCCGGAATGGCGAGCCCTGCGTCGAAGCAGCGACGACATCTGTGGACGTGTCCCCAAAAGGCGCATTCAAGATTGACGGTATGAGTATCGGGCCACTCCACCGGGCTGCGCTTCCCGAGGATGCTCCCGAATCGCACCGCGTCTGGCTAACGGAAGTCTTTCCCCACTTGGATGCGGGCGACCGCATCGTCGTCGCGGACTTCGACTGGTTCTCAGCGTTGAAGGGCGACCGCTACCTAAATGTCACGAAGCCTCGACCAGATACACAGTCGGCTCCGGGGCCGAATTGTGAGATCAGCTCGTACGATGACGAGCCCCAGCTCCATGCGTGGTGCTGCCGTTCCCACGAGAGCCGGGAAGCGGAGTGGTCTGACGAACTGGCCGATCGCCGTGCGCGCGGTCTGCTCAACCCTGAGGCATGGCCACCTGTGCGAGACGGAGATGGATTCGAGGTGTCACCAGCTGGATCCGTTGTAGGCAATCCGTACACGGCAGTTAACGAAAGCGTTCCGGCCCACTTGACGATGGATGACATGGAGTGACCTTGACTGACTACTTCACACCGCCAGACGTCACGGCGACCGATGGTATTCACCATGCCGCTGCCGCTGCAGGAAACTCCGCAGTCTCGGACGAGGCGAGTCGGGAACTTGCCGACATGCTGTCAGGAGCCTCCCCGATAGACCGGATTCTGCTCAAAGCTGCCGCGGGCGCAGGTAAGTCTTATGCTCTGAAGCGCCTTGTAACTGAGGCGGATGCGCGTTCAAATTGCAAGCGGATCGCCGTCGTCGCATTCACAAACAAGCAGGTGCGACCGCTCGCCGCCTCGCTCGGCAAAGAACTAGGGCGTGACCGCGTAGGTCTTCTTATTTCGGCCCAGCAGTGGGGCGAAGTGCCTCAGGAAGTGCACGACCTCGCTACAGTTGTCACCTCTACCTCACATATGCCAGAAAGCGTCACCGTCGTGATCGCCACGTGCAGCCGCCTGGGTGCACCAGGGGAGCTCAAGCGGCTGCGTGATCACTTTGGTGCTGGATACAACGGTTCAGTAGCATTCGACGCCATGTTCGTAGACGAAGCGTGGCAAATTCCGCATCACCTGTTCGACAAAGTCGCCAAAGCAGCGCCCAAGTGGGTGGCGGTCGGCGACGTCGGCCAACTTCCACCGCTTGAGATCGGAGAGAATCCTTGGAGGGGTGACTCTGGGTACAACCCATACCGGGCCTGGCCGACGGACTACGAAGACGACGCCCGTACGTGGGTCAGGGAACTTCCCGCGGTGTGGCGTCCATCTGCCGGACACCTTGGCCTTTGGCGGGCTTTCTATCCAGAATGGAAATCGCTTGATTGCGTCGCAGCGCAAGGTGACCGGACGCTAGATCTGGGAGCGATGGGCGGTCCAATTACCGAGATTTGGCGACAGATCGGCACTGGCGTTCCTACGCTGCTTGAGGTCGATGGCTTGGCCGATCCCGAGGCAGCCGACGTCGACCTCCCACTGATGGACTTCATCGAAGCACTGCTCGACGAGTTTTTCGCCGCCGGCGTGACACTCCAAACCGTGGACTATGACGACGGCGGAGCACCAACAGGTAGTAGTACTGTCGTGGCACCTGGTAGCAACAACCAGGACCCGTTGGTTGCGATCCTTGCGACACGCAATCAGGCCGTCGATGACGCCGCGGAGGCAGTCATCCGATTGCAGGAAAAGTACGACCTCACCGATCAAGACATCGTGAGCTCGACGGTCGACTCGTACCAAGGTCAAACGAACGGAATCACGGTCGCTATCCATCCGCTCAACGGGGCAGCCGAGCTCGATTCATTCAATTCGGCCTTCGGACGACTTGCTGTGACGTGCACACGCGCTACGCACGGGCTCCTGATGGTGGCTCGGACGGGCCTCGACGAGCTGCTCGCCGAAGCACCCGCCAGTCCTGGCACACCGTTCGGAGAGCCGGGTAACCGGCAACTGCCTCGGCAGACTCATCAGCGGATTCTCGCAGCCTTCGCTCGCGGCCGCATCGATGTCTCCGACGACGGGTAGCTTGTTCCCTGGCGGGTAGCTCAACTTTGACTCTGGCCTGGCCCCATTCGCGCAGTATACAGCACAATATCGACGAAGGAAAATGATGTCACGGCTCAATGATCTGCTCAGGCGCTTGAGCGCTAATGACCCGTCGCTTGCGGCCGACCTGAAACGCGAGGTAGACGCCCTAACCGACCGCCGCGCCTTCGGCCTGAACTTCGAGCGGCACGTGCCCGAGACCGTCGAACTGCCCGGCCGCAAGGTTCACAGAGGTGACAAAGTTCGGCTGTTGCCGCAACGCGGGGCAACCCGAACGGCCGAGAATGATCGACTGTGGCGCGTTCTGTCTATCAACCGAACAGCTGAAGCAGTCACAGCAACTGTGGAGGCCATTGACGGAGATGCAACCGAGAGCGTTCCGTTGGGCGACCTCATTGTTGTCGCAGAGTTCCGGGATCCAATTTACCCAGGGCTGGTGTCCACGGGGAAGGTCGAGCGTGGTGGAGACAAGCCGTTTCACACGGTAATTAATGCTGAGAACTTCCACGCATTGGAGACGCTGCTCTTCACCCATCGTGGCAGGGTCGACTGCATATACATCGATCCGCCCTACAACACCGGCGCAAAGGATTGGAAGTACAACAACGACTATGTGGAGGATGACGACCTCTACCGTCATTCGAAATGGTTGGCCTTTATGGAGCGACGGCTTCTTCTGGCTAAGGAGTTGCTAAACTCGGACAACTCCGTTCTTGTCGTTACGATTGACGAGAACGAGTATGCGCGGCTCCTTTTGCTTTTAGAGCAAACGCTTCCCGAGGCTAGGATCACCACGACCTCTGTGGTGATCAACCCGAAGGGTACGCCCGAGAACGGGTTTGCTCGGATCGACGAGTACGTCATATTTGCAGCCTTCGGTTCTGCTGCACCCATCCGAGTACTCGACTCGATGCACGGACAGGTGCCGAGCCTGACGAGTGTACGAGTTCGTTGGCGCGGTCTAACGCGGACCGGTGCGAATGGGGTGAGATCGAAGTCCCCCGGGGCCTACTATCCGATATTTATCCGAGTCGCCGATGGTTCGATTCATAGCTCCGGAGACGTACCAGCTGAGGACAGTGACGGACAGGACCTGATTCCGCCGCCAGGTACCGTTGCGGTTTGGCCGACGCCTCGACCTGACGGCACTTTGGGACGGTGGTCCGTTGTCAAGGAAAAGTTTGACGAGCTTCTCGCGATGGGGGCTGTGAAGACAGGGAAGGTCAATATCGAATCCGGAGAGTTTCCGCTGTGGTACTTGACGGATCCAAACCTGAAGAGCATCGAAAACGGCGACATCGTGGTTCGAGGCCGTGCTGCCGACGGTTCCCTCATTGTTGAATACGCCGCGGCAGATTCTAAGAAGACAGTGGCGAAGACGGTATGGTCGCGACCGGCTCATAGTGCAAGCGAATATGGGTCCGGATTGCTCTATCAGTTCCTTCCCGATCGGGAATTTCCCTACCCAAAGTCCCTGTATGCCGTCGAGGATACTCTGCGCCTCTTTGTCGGGGATAAGCCAACGGCGACCATTATCGACTTCTTTGCAGGTTCCGGTACCACAGCCCACGCAGTCATGCGCCTCAACGCGCAGGATGGAGGACGACGTCAATCGATCCTCGTCACCAATAATGAGGTGTCCGCGGGTGAAGAAAAACGACTTCGCGCGAGAGGGGTCCGACCGGGAGATCCCGAATGGGAGATGTACGGGATATGTGAATACATTACAAAGCCTCGCCTTTCCGCCGCCATTACCGGAATTGCCAGCACAAATACATTGGTTGATGGGGAGTACAAATTTGGCGACACTTATCCCCTGAGCGACGGGCTCGAAGAGAACGTTGAGTTTTTCAAACTGACCTACGAATCGGCCCTTCGTGTATCGTCGAACCGTGAGTTTGGTAAAGTTGCGGCTTTGCTCTGGATTCGTGCAGGGGCGCGAGGCCGACGTATAGATGACTTATCAGCGGGTTGGGATGTTGCCGATACTTACGGCATCATCGCGGATATGAACCAAACGGAACGGTTCCTCAAAGAAATTGAAGCGAACAACGGCGTGAGACTCGTCTATGTTGTGACCGACGAGGACCGACTCTTCGAGTCGGTCGTGCGTTCATTGCCTGAGCAAGTAGAGCCCGTCCGCCTCTACGAGGCGTATTTGCGCAACTTCGAGATTGAGACGGGAAGGAACTCGCTGTGAAATACACACTCAAGGATTATCAGGAAGACGCCGTCGCTGATGTGCTCGTCAATCTTGAACGTGCCAAGACAGAGTTTGAACGTGACGGGCGCGAGTCGTCATTCTCTCTCACTGCGCCTACCGGCGCAGGCAAGACCGTAATGGCGGCGGCTGCGATTGAGGCTTTGTTCTACGGCAACGAGCACATTGATTTTGAACCAGACCCCGGCGCAGTGGTCATGTGGTTCTCCGATGACCCGAACCTAAACGATCAGACCCGAATGCGTCTCATGGATGCATCGGAGAAGTTCTCGCCGTCGAACCTCGTGACGATCCAGTCACCCTTCGCAAAGGCGCGGCTAGACCCGGGCAAAGTCTATTTTCTTAACACTGGCAAGCTGACGAAGAACTCGCTTCTTACCAGGGGACACGTTGAGAACCCGGGAGAGCAGCTCACCGGTCTTGCCGAAGCTGTCACACCGGACATGCAGGGGTGGACAATCTGGGAGACGATCGCGAACACCATCGCGGATGAGAACCTAACTCTCTACCTCGTGCTTGATGAAGCGCACCGCGGCTTCAACACGAATGCGACCAGAGACAAGCCGACGATCGTCCGCAAGCTTGTCAATGGTCACGCTGGTTACCCCCCAATTCCGATCGTGTGGGGCATTTCAGCGACCATCGAACGGTTTCAGGATGCGATGAAGGCAGCCGATGCGAGCAAGGACCGCCGCGCCTACCCCGCCGTCATTGTGGACCCTTCCCGGGTACAGGAGTCCGGCCTTGTTAAGGACGTCGTAGCATTGAACATCCCGAACGAGGCTGGCAACTTCGACACTACCCTCGTCCGATTGGCTGCTCGAAAGCTCCTCGAGTCGACCGAGCGTTGGGCCAAATACGCACAGTCCCAAGGATCTCTCGAAGCGGTGAAGCCACTCCTTGTGCTGCAGACGCCGAACTTGCCAGAAGGCGACGACATCGGTCGTGCTCTGGACACGATCGCACACGAGTACCCTGAACTCCACGGAGTCAACGTTCGACACGTCTTCGGTGAGCGCACCCCACAGAAATTCGGGGCGTGGGAGGTCGACTGGATTGAACCTCAACGTGTCGAGGAGACTGAAAAGGTTCGAGTGCTCATCGCTAAGGACGCGATCTCCACTGGTTGGGACTGCCCCCGCGCTGAGGTTATGGTGTCATTCCGCCCGGCGAAGGACAATACTCACATCACCCAGTTGCTAGGCCGCATGGTGCGCAGCCCTCTCGCCCGTCGTGTGCCCGGTGACGAGCGGCTCAACTCGGTTGACTGCATCCTGCCGTTCTTCGATCGAACCACTGCCGGGCAGGTCGTCAAGTACCTCACCGGCCAGCTTGAGGAAATGCCCGGTAACGGAGGCAAGAAGATCCTGCTCGACGGGCGCGAGCTGCGGCCCAATCCCGAGATCGCAGCCGCCGTCTGGTCAGCGTGGGACGGGTTGCCCACCGAAACGCTTCCCAAACGAGGTGCACGTCCCGTAAAGCGGCTTGTCGCCCTCGCTCAGGCCCTCGCGCAGGACGGGATCAGACCAACGGCACTGCGCGATGCAGAAGACGAGATGCACGAGATCCTCGACGGTTATGCCGCTCGATACTCCAAGCTGCTGGATGCAGCCGTCGAAAAGGTTTGGGACGTCAATGTTCAGGAAATCTCCGGCAAAGTTGGTTCGTCCAAGCTCACCTATCGGGAGTTTGCAGAGCGGGCTGACGACCGTGCGATTCGCACCGCGTTCGAGGATGCGAAGAAGGCATTCGGTGCCGACATAGCGCAGTCATACGTCAACTACCTCGCCGGCCCGGACGATGAGGACCCAGACGACGATAGTTTGCGCGCCGCCTTCGTTAAGTCAGCAGCACTGGCAACAGTGAAAGAAGTCCGCGAAAAGGTCGACCAGGAAGCGACCGAGATCGTTGATAAGTGGTTCGCCGACGCGCGTGTGGAACTTAAGGGACTTTCTGACGAGCGCCAACAGGAGTACGAGGACATCCGTGCAATGGCGATCGATCCACAGCGAGGGTCCCTTGGCCGACCGCGCTCCCGCATGGAGGATTACCAGGTCGTGGACGACGACGAACAGGTCAGCATCGCCCCGTTGGCGAGCCTGCACCTCATGTCCGATGACAACGGACAGTTCCCTTTGAGCTCGCTCAACAGCTGGGAACGGAAGGTTGTTCTCTCGGAACTCGCTCGTCCGAAGGCCATCGGCTGGTACCGAAACCCGTCCCGTGCCGCTGTTGACTCGCTGGGCATCGCCTACCGCGACGGGCGGGGGAACTGGAGGTCAATGCACCCAGACTTCCTCTTTTTCCACGAGGTGAATGGCGAGGTCAAGGCATCGATTGTGGACCCGCACGGCCATCACCTCGACGACGCAGTTATGAAGCTCAAGGCGTTGGCGGACTTCGCCGAGAAGTACGGCGAAAACTTCTACCGGATTGAGGCCATCAGTCAGCTCGAAAATTCGCTGCGGGTTCTGGATATGAAGAGTCCTGACGTGAGGGATGCGGTGCGGCACGGGAAGACGTCAGCGGTCGACTTCTATTACTCGGGCGTCGCCGTGGACTACGTCGCTGACCTCGCCATTATCACGACGTAACGGAGCACTGACGGCACGACGTCCAGTCGCACGCGAAGGTCCGGTAAGCCTGCAGCTTTGCGGCTACCGGGCCTTCGCTGCGTTGCACAGCCTCCGGACGTCGCACATCCGACACTTTGAGCGCTCCGGCTTAGGGTCGAACTCGCGCCGCTTCAGGCTCTCGACCGTGGCTATCACCGTAGCCTCAGCATTCGCGATGGCGTGATGATCCACGTTGACGTCGTGGCGTTGTGTCGTGCCAAGGTCGTGGATGAATGCGGCAGAGACATCGAGCCCTTCGCGGCGTCCCGCATTGGCATAGACCTGGAGCTGAAGTGGATTGGTCTGCTCGCCGGTCGAGGTTTTGTAGTCGACGATCGCAAGACTTCCCACTTGGCCGTCATGCTCGTCGTAGATCACGTCAGCTCGGCCTGAAACAACCACCCCATCCAAGTACAGCTCGAATGGACGTTCGGTAGCCCAAGTACGCAAAAGGTCCGACTGATGGTCGGTGACGTACCTGTGGACGAGCTTGCGAGCCTTCTCCCGCATCTCCTTGTGGCCGGCCTTGTTGGCATAAGGCAGGAAAAACTCAGAGTTGAGCAGCTGGTTGATCTGCATCTCCGTCGGGAGTGTCCCTGTGGCTTTAGTCTTCTCCGCGAGTACCCGCATGGTGTGGTGTACTGCATTGCCATAGCCAAGTTCGGCCTGGATTGCGGGCATAAAGCCGAGCTGGGTCTTTAGCATGTAGCTGCGCGGACACGAGTCAAATGCGGCCAGATCGCTGTACGTGATGGCCAGTTCTGCGTCATTTTTACCGCCTTTGCCGGAGATCGACGTCGGTATGCCGTCGCCGTTGAAGGCCTGACGAGCGAAGTCGTAATAGCGCGAAGCACGGCGGTTGTTGCCGTTTTTCATGCGCGCATGACCGGAGAGCAGGACGGCATCGCGTGCCCGCGTGACGGCGACGTAGAAAAGACGGCGCTCGTCGGCGTCCGTGCCTTCGTACCGTCCGACGTCGAAGCGTCCATGCAGCGACGGTGGCCAGTTCTGGCGATTGCCGTTCTTGCTCGATGGGAAGCGGGTCGTCACCAGCGAGGGCAGGAAGACGACCGGCCACTCAAGCCCCTTGGATCCGTGGACTGTTCCGAGCGCCACACCGTCTTGGAAGAGATCCTCCTCGCCGGCAAAGTCATCGTAACTCCCGACCGAGTAGTTCGAGAGCAGGATGGCGAAGTTCTTGTAGAACCACTCGCCGCCGCTCCTAGCGCCGACCTGCTCGCCGGGATTGTTCGGATCCTTACGCGAACGCCAGCTCACGCCCTCGTAGTCCGCGAGGACGTTAGTGAAACGGGCGAGCGTGCCCAGCCTGTTCCGGGTCAGATCGTCAGTGAGGTCCCAACGGTTCACGCTGAGCATCTCGACGAGAACGTAGAAGTCCCCGACGAGACTCTCATTGAACTCACTGGCGAGTGCCTTTTTCTTCCACTTCACTAAGTGCTCGCTTAGCGCGGTGCGGGTCGGCGGCGTCAGATCGAAGATGCGCGCGTAGTCGTCCAGAAGGCGATCGAGCGAGACGGGCTGCCGTGCGCCGTGCTGCTCAGGCGACCAATCTACGCTCCCGAGCCAGCAGTATGTGGCGGCGAATACCTCGGCTTCCGGCTGCGCGAACAGACCAGTGCGCCCGCCTGGCTGGACGGGGATCCGTTTGGCCGCGAGCGCCTCGAGGATAGCCGGATAGGCAGCCTTGCCACGCACTAGGATGGCGATGTCCCTGTACTCGACGCCTTTGCCGCGAAACTCAATAATCTGCTTCGCGATCGCTTCCGCCTCGTCATTTTCCGTCCCTGGCTCGCGGCTGAACGCCACGGACGGTCCGTCCTCCTCACGAAAAGGCTGCATCTCCTTATCGATGCGCCCCGGGATCGTCTTCGCGAAGGCGTTCGCAAGTTCGACCACACCGGGACGGGAACGGCGATTGGTCAGGAGCCGGAACTGCTTGACATTCGGGTAGCGGTGCTCGAACGTCACAATATTCTCCACCGCAGACCCACGCCACTGGTAAATAGCTTGGTCATCATCACCCACAACGACAACGTCGGCAGTGCCGTGTGGCTTAGCCAGAAGCGTGATCAGGCGCTCCTGCGCGGGGTTGACGTCTTGGTACTCGTCAACAACTAGATGCCGAATAGGTGCCGTAACTGCCGCGTGGATTTCGGGGTCCTCAAGCGCTTCGACAGCGCGCACGATTTGAGTACCGAAGGACATGAATTGGTAGCGGTCAAGCATTGCGTAATACTCGGTGACAGCCGCCTTGAAAGCATCTTCGGGCAAAGAATCGACAGCGATCATCTCGTTCTCGATGACGTCCACACCCCGTTGAAACATGGCGATGCTCTGGAAGGTACCCTGCGTGGCCGACAACTTCTTAATTCCGAGCAGGTAGCTTTCGCGGTACAGCAGGTTCGTGAGCTGGTTCGCATCCAGGGGCGTGTACGTCTCGTAGCGGGGCACGTATGTCTGGAGCATCCGAAAACAGTATGCGTGGATAGTGCCGACAAACAGCCGCCCGAGCTGGTCACTCGCCTCCGCTCCCTGAGCCGCTGTCACGCGTTCGCGGATACGTTCTTTAAGCTCTGCAGCAGCTTTCTCCGTGAACGTGAATGCGACGATTGACTCCGGTGGCTCGCCGTCCGCGAGAAGTTTCGCGACTCGCTGGGAGACAACTTCCGTCTTGCCAGAGCCCGCTGCAGCGATGATCTGGATATGGCTTCCCCTATGGGCGACAGCCTCGGCCGCGTCGCCCTCGAGCAGGGGGATTTCGGACGTCGGCGACTCGGGGCGGCTTGGCGCGGCGAGCGGCACGCTGGTTCCAATGGTTGGGGCAGTTAAAGGTTGTGCGGGGCTCATTATCTTGCGAGCCGCTTGCGTCGGAGTCACCGGCTTTGCCGACGCAACCGAGACAGAAGGCGCTCCGGCTGAAGACAGATCTGGGGACCTGTCAGCGAATGGAGCGGGTGTTTTCGCCTGCTTCTCCTTGGGCGTGCGGACCCACTTGAATTTCACGCGTTTTCCCCCTGTCATTATCGTCAGATGAATCGACCGAAAACGATAGGCGTCACCGGTTACATTCTGCGTCATCAGTAATTACAGTTTAGGGCACAATTTTTGAGGAAGCGCTTCTGCAGGGACAAGATCACTCCGGCACTGTGCCCCGCCCCATCACTGAAGCTGTGCTTGGCTCGCTGAATGACATCGAATTAAAGTTTGTCGATCCAAGTGTCCTCTTCACGGTTGTCCCAAGCAGAACCTTTGGCCGAGCCAACCGAACTCTTTCGCTCGTTGATACGGTTGAGAATTGGGCGAACGTCTTTGGCGAGTAAATCACGAATGTGGGCGACAGGACGGATCGTGCAGGATTCGATGATCTGCTGGCGCTCGGCCATGGAAGTGATCCTTGCGGCGTCAAAGGCTCGACGAAGTTTCGCAACCTGATCAGAGGTTACGCGAGGCTCTTCTCGATTGACCGGGTCCGAGCTGAGGACAGTTGGCAGATCGAAGAGTACTGTTTCATCGTGTTCATCGTGGTTCATGGTCGTGGATGTCCTTGGATTTGAGAGTTGGTCTCCTAATAACCTAGTCGCCACCCACAATGTCTGTTCCACCAACACCGCAAACGATGGGCCCGACGACAAACGAGAGTGCAGCGCTAGTTCGAAACATGTGAGTGCCGGCATCTGCAGGCGTGGCAGATTCCAGCGGTTTAGAAGGGGGTAAAGCCGTTCAGCCAGCGGGCCGACTCAGAAGGTTGTTCCAGAGGTAGCTCTCGCCGACGACGGGAATGCCGTAGTCCCGCGCTTTGCGGGCCTTCCCCGAGAGGGAATCAGGGTCGGCCGCTACCAACAGCCTGACCTTTCTAGTGACACCGGGATGTGGGATGTAGCCGGCGTCCCGGAGGGCGTCTTCGACCTCACTGCGCGGCCGCGACATGTCACCGGTGAGGACTACCATTTCTCCGGGGCGGAGGGCGCCGGTCCCGGCCGTCTCCCCGGCACCGGTCGGAACGTTCGGCCGGTCCGCGGTAGGGACCTGCCGCGGCTGCTTAGCGATCTCGACGGCTGCCGGAGAGATGCGCAGCATCGCCGCGACCTGTTCGAGATCGCTGATCTCCTCGGAGGTGAGGACGCCGTCCTCCCACGCGGCGTCGACCAGCTGCTTGAAATACTGTCCATGCAGTGCCGTGACCTGAATTTGACTCATGCCCAGGCCGTTCGCAGTCTGCACCAGTATCTCCTCCTCGTGGGCCGAGAGGTAACGATCCATCAGGGCGCGGTCGAGCAGCGCGAGGTACTCCACCTGCTCGGCGGGACCGGTGAATTCGGGAAGACGCACGACGATGCGTTCCAGGAAGTGCTGGTCCTCCTGACTGCCGGAGGAGCGCAGTGCGGGGGAACGCAGTGGAGCCGGCGCGTCGCTGCGCCAAGCTGCGCCGGCGGCATGGTTAAGAAGGATGTCCCAGTCGTTCAGGTTGGGGTCGAGTTCCATGTACCTGGACAGGAGCACGGCAGCGGCTTCTGCGTCGTCGCCTGCGCAGTGGGCGTTCTGCAGAGCGATGCCGAAGGCATCGCAGCAATCCTGCAGCGACCGTCCGGCTCCGGGAAGGTACTCGCGGGCCATACGCATGGTGCACAGCCCCTGCGGAAGGTAGAAGTCGGGCAGAGGCTGGCCGGCGCGACGGAACTCGTCGTCAAGGAAGCGCGCATCGAAGGACAAGTTGTGGGCTACGACCACGGAGCCGGAAAGCCTCCAGGACAGTTCGTCGGCGATGTCCGCAAAGGACGGCGCATTCAGGATGTCGCGTGCCTGGATCCGATGGATGGACTGCTTGCCGAGGTCGCGACCAGGATTGACGAGGGTCTCCCACCGGTCCACGATATTGCCCCGCCGGTCCAGAGTGACGACAGCGATTTCGGCGATTCGGTGGTGGGTGCCTGGGAAAAGTCCCGTTGTTTCGGTGTCGACGACCGCAAAATAACCCTGCTGCATGTTCCTGTCCCCCAAGATGATTCGGCTGTACGGGATGACCTTATCGCTGGCGGGCGATGTTATCAGGGAGCGCTTTGAAATATGACAGTATGTTCTATCTTCGAGTTACTCATTTGCCGTGCAATGAAGTAAACGCTCGATTATAGGACATAGGCTCTGCCTGTGAACGACACCACGTGAAAGTAAGCTCAGCTAAGGAGGGCTTGATGAAAGGTCATCAACGCGTCGAAGAGTGGATGGGTGCGGAGTGCCTCACGCTGGCTGATTTGTGGCCCGCAGATACCAAAGCCGTTATCGTCGGTATCAACCCGGCCCCGGTCAGTGTTGAGGCTGGACACTACTATCAGGGAAGCTTGGGTCGAAATCTTTTCAGACGATTGCGGCAAACTGGAGTGCTGGAAAGTAACGAGTATTCCTACGACGACGATGCGGCCGTGGCACATGGCATCGGTTTCACCGATATTGTCAAACGGCCGACGGCACGTGCTTCAGAGATCGCACCTGAAGAGTTTCGGTTCGGAAGATTCCTCCTGGAGCAGAAGCTGGAAGCACACGGCGCTGAACTAGTGATCTTCACCTTCAAAAAGACGGCTGAGCTACTGCTTGGCAGGTTTGGCGGCAACGGCTTCTTGCCAGACCGTGTGATCTCGTCTTCCAAGGTTTTCGTAATGCCCGGCCCCTATGAAGCAGTGGGCACGGTAAAGAAGACGCTTGCTTCTCTGCAGGAGTATTGGGCGCAGCTTTGACGCTCGTCCGGGCCTGTTTCCCTCGCTCCAGATAGCCGGGGCCATCTGGAGTCTGCAAGGATTTTCCCTGAACAGTGTCTCGGAAATACGCAGGGAATGCACCGCGGCGTGGGTGGGGCGCGCCACGCGGCAGAGGCGAGGTTCCGTTACCTGGGTCGGTCCGCCTCCTGCAGGATCTCGGTTAACTAAGCGGCCACGTTGTCGAAGCTGACCTCCCTGATGTGCTGCGGAATGAAGAAGCCTTTGACCACGCTTGTTTCGATCGCCGGACGTTGAAGGCTGCGCCGCCGATTCCGATTTGCGGGTCCACTAGGAACGGCGTGATGCCAGGACTCATACCCTCAGCTGCGAGCATGAAAGTGCTGACATGGTCTTGAGGAGTTCGGACAGCGGTCGGCTACACGCTGCCGACCGACCTCGACAATACTTAGTCGCTTGAGGTCGGAACGTCCGGCCACTGCGGTTCAACGTACTCGTCGTCCGGGGAATCGCCCATATCGTCGTTTGCGTGATCGAGGTACCAATCATCTATTGAGTCAGTCATCTCATCCACCTAGGTAGGATCTTCAGCCCATCGCGGGCATGTGCGCAATGTTATTAAATCAAAACTTCACGTGGACGGCATTGGGCGACCACGGTCGCGAGAAGAACGCTGCCCTTTACCAATTGCTTGCACATACAACCACGTGCCAACGGACAGGAGCACATTCAAGTTGATTGGTGCTGGGACACTATGCGGCACGATGTGAGTTGTGCGGACGTAACCTTACGCTCGCTGCGACTGAATCTCCCAACCATGATCCAAAGGGACAATCGGCTTTAGGTTCAGTGCACACTGCCTGCACGCGCGAGCGCGCTGCCCAGTAGGCGAGCTCCGCCGTCGTGTGCGGTTGTTGACGGTAGAAGGTCTAGTTGTCTGTGCCTAACGCTGCCCCGGGCAACTGGCCAGGACGCGGCCACCGAGGAGACCCCGTGCGGCGCAGTGAGCGCGTTCGCACCGGACCGCACTCGGCACTAGGTATCTCCACGCGCGTGGCTGCCGCGCGCCAGATCCAGTCCGGTAGGTGGCTGAGGCTGGGGGCCAATCAGGCTTCTGCCGACAGAGGGTCATTTACTTGCCGGTGGCGAAGGCCCACCGTTCGACTTCGTCCACGCCAACGGTCCGGCCAGCAGTTGATAGCTCGGGACTGCCCCCGGTTTTGTTGACTCCTTGACCTAGCGAGCTGGTGCTCGTGGAAGGATGTTGACCATGCCCACGGCTTATGGGGCGGAGTTCCGCC
>NZ_JBNHGL010000005.1:0-52360 GCF_059091245.1 Arthrobacter sp. Y3225116 | reverse complement strand
TGAGCACGCCGGCGATCCGCCGGTCCCGGACCGGCATCTGCCGCCGCCAGGCCTCATCCAGCCGGATCGGCAGCGCGCCGGTGCGGAAGCGCATCGGGTTGCCGGCCACCGTGTGGTGGGCAGCGAGCTGCACCTCTTCCGGCGTGATGCGCTCCATGGCCGCGCCAGGATTTACGCCGGCGAATCGGAGGACATCCTGAACTGTTTCGCGAGGCTTAGCCATGAAATCCTCATAGTGGACCGTCATGACCGGAATCCGCAGCAGCGTGAGGGCGTGGAAAAGGACCCCGTAAAGGGTCCAGCGGGTGACCGCGGCCGCCGTCGAGTACCGGGGCATGAGCGCATCCGCGCCGGTGCTCTCGGGACGCCTCACGGTCTTGGCCCATGAGTACGCCACCCCGCGCGGGTCACGGACCACCAGCACGCATCGGAGCCGGATATTGGCGGCCCGAAGCAAGTATGCATAGGCGGGATGTTTGCTGGAGTCGATGATGAGACGGGCACCGCTGACCTGGGCAATCGCCCCGTACAGTGAGTCGAGCCGATGCAGGAGGCGTTCCCTGGGCTTCCTGTGTCCGGGCAACGGTAACCCGGAGGCCAGTTCCGGCAGGAAGCGGTTCCGCACGACCGCGAAGCGGTCCTGGATCGCCCGACCGGAGTCCACCCGCGTCCAGCCGCCGTAGGCAGCCTCGCCTACCTGCTGCCAGAACCCGCACTCGCTGAACGGCAGGCCGCAGCCGCAGAGTTCGTCGTCGCGCAGCCCCCGCTCCCAGAGGTGGAGCACTTCGCCCACGCCGACGGCATCCGGGCATTCCGCCAGGCAACGTTCCAGCAGGGTGGACCCGCTGCGGCCGAATCCGCCGAGCATCAGGACCGCCGGACGTTGCCGCCGTTGCAGCGCGCCGGCGTGCTTCCCCCGCGTAGCGGGCTCCGTGCGGGGCGCTCCGACGCCCCCTGGCTTTGCCGCGTCAGCCGTCCGCGGCCTAACGGCCGGTCGACCGCTTGGCATGTTGATCCCCATCACGACTCCCCCATGGCTGGAAGCCGTTCCCCCGCGGCACGGGAATGCACCGTCCGTTCGCCCCCAGATTTGCCCATACTCACCGGGGCACGGATTCCTGTCAAGGATTTCGGGAAAACCAAGGAGCTATTGATGAAAGCGTTAATTTTTGCCGCCGCGGGCTATTCCGCACTCTGTGGTTGTGTGCAAGACTGGGCCACACGCATCGCTTGGGGGCAGGTGGCGGGCGCTTTGTGGGGAAACTTTGGGGATGCCGGAGGCGAAAGCCCGTCGGCAAAAGTTGGGGGTTTGATCATGGACGATTCATCGGCGCGCCCAGCATTCTTTGGCCGTTCCATGCGCCGGCATTGGCTGTTGCTGCTGGCTGTGGTGCTGCTGGGGCTGCTTGGCGCCGGGGCATATGTCGCGGGCAGCGTGCCCAAATATTCATCGACCAGCGTTGTCTTCCTGGAACCGCTGGCGGGCAACCCGTTCTCGCCGGCGACGCCGCCGACGCGAAACGAGCAGCTGGCCGCGTTGACCACCGAGGCCGGGTTGGTCCACACGCAGGCCGTGGTCGAACTCGCCAGGGAATCGGTCGGCGATGCGCTCGGCGACGACGCCGGGCAGCTCATCGCCACGGAGGTGCCGTCCAATTCCCAGGTAGTGCACATCACCTACACCGCGGACTCACCGGCTCAGGCCCGGACCGTGGCCGGGGCGTTGGCCGAGGCCTACCTGCAGTACCGCAGCGAGCGGGCCGCTGACGTGCTGGAGGCCCGGTCGGCGATGCACGACGAGCAGATCGCGTCTGCGACGCAACTGCTGGACCAGGCCTCCGCCGCCCTGAACACCGCGCGGACCGCGGAAAGACCAGACCAAGCAGCCGTCCTGGATCTCGAGCAGCAGGTCTCCCTGTACGCCAACCAACTGGCGGAGATAAGGCTCGAGGCTTCGGACGCGCAGGCGGGATCCTTGGACCCCGGAGACATTATCGACCCGGCCAGCCTTCCCACCGTGCCTGACGGCGTGGACCCGCTGCTGATTGCCGGGGGGATAGTCCTCCTGGCCGTGGCAACGGGCATCGGGCTCGCTATGTGGCGCGAGCACCTTCATCAGCGGATTCTTGACGGGCCGGATCTGGTTGCCGCAGGAATAGGCCCGGTGCTCGGCACGGTGGAACCCCTCGCGGCAGAGGGTAATGCGGAGGCCGCCCTGGACGACTATCGCCGGCTGAGCAACGCGTTGCAGCGGGTGACGTTCCTGCCGAACAACACTGTTCTGCTGGCCGGTCTCACGGAAGGAACGGCGGCGCGGCAGGTCTCCGAAGGGCTCGCGCAGGCGTTCGAGGAGGCCGGTCTCCGCACCGTGGTGGTGATGGCGGACGGCACGGCACTGCTCGATGGCAAACGGGCCGCTTCTGCCCACGGTGGCGGCGCGGCAAGGAATGGCCTGAGCGAGCTCCTGAACGGCCAACTTCCGCCCACCGAGGCCCGGACGCTGCTGGTGCAGGTCTCCGAGCACGTGTCTGTGCTGGAAACGGGGCGGGAGCCGCAGCGCCTGTCGGCTCTGGTCCAGCACCGTGCCCTGGCCACGCTGCTGGCCACGCTGCAGGACGCCTCGGATTTGGTGCTCGTTGTTGGACCGGCGGCCGACTCGGCCACCGGCGGCTCGCTGATGCGCGCTTGCCGTGAGGTGGTGTTGGTCGCGGCACTGGGCCGGTCCACGGCCATGGAAGCTGCGGCGGCCCGCGAACTGCTGGGCAACGGTGGTGCCTCGATGCTTGGGTCGGTGCTCCTCCGCCGGAGTTCCCGGCGACGCAAAGCCACGCCGCCCCAGCCCTCGCTTCAGCGCCAGGAAGCTGCCGGCCCCGAACCGGTAGCGGTCGGCGGATCCGACGCCGATGGGAGCATGTCCGACGAACCAGGCACAACCGAGACCGGTGAGCGGTCCCGGCCGCTCTCCTGCAGCTGACCCGGTGGCGTCATCCGTGTTCGCCAAGGGAAACGGGCCCGTCCGGCAGGATGACGACGACGGCCAGGCTGCAGTCCGCCGGATAGCACGCTCCGGCAGCGTGAACATCCTGGGCAGCGGGGTCTCTGCCGGGACGAACTTTGTGCTCATCGTCCTGATCTCCCGGCTCTGGGACCTGGAGACCGCCGGTTCGCTGTTCGCCGTGACGTCGCTGTTCCTGATTGCCTTGGCACTGTGCCAGCTGGGCGTGGACCAGGGACTCATCCGGTTCATCGCGTGGAACAACGCCCGCGACGAGAGCAGGCACAACCGGCGGCTGGTTGTGGAGGGCCTGCTGGCCGCGCTGGCCGCCAGCCTGGTCGTGATGGCCGCCGGCATGTTGCTGGCCGGCCCACTCGGACAGTTGCTCGGCGGCGCGCCGGCGATACAGGACGTGATTGTGGTGTTCGCGGCCGCGCTGCCTATCGGCGCAACGTACGAGCTCCTGCTGGCCGTCTCACGGGGACTGGCGCACATGCGGCCAACGATCGTCGTCGAGCGCCTGCTGCGCCCCTGCCTACAGCTTGCCTGCGTCCTGCTGGCAGGCGTCTCAGGTGCCGATGCCGTGGGGCTGGCCTTGGCGTGGACGGCACCCTACCTGCTGTGCCTGATTCTGGCGGCGGCCGGGCTGCTGCGGATCCTGCGGGTGACGCCGGGCTTGCTGACCGGTGCCCCGTCGGGAACGGCCGTCGTCGACCACCCCCTCGAGGCCAACGCAGCACGCGCCGCGTTTTGGAAGTTTACGGTCCCCCGCGGCCTGGCCCGGCTGGCGCAGGTCGGGCTGCAGCGTGCGGACATCGCGCTGGTGACGGTGCTCGCCGGTCCATCCGCCGCCGCACTGTACACCGCGGTAACGCGATTTTTGGTCATGGGCCAGATGGCCACCAGCGCGATGCAACAGGTCAGTGAACCGCAGCTGGCGCGGCTCCTGGCGCGCGGACAACTGGACCAGGCCAAGATGGTGGCACGGAAGATGACCCTGTGGGCGGTGATGTTGACCTGGCCGGGCTACCTCTTGATCACCGCGTATGCCGAATGGGTGCTGGAGCTGTTGTTCGGTTCGTCCTTCGCCGTCGCGGCCGGAAGCCTGCAAGTGCTGGCCTGCGCCATGCTCATCGGCGCGGCCATGGGTCCGCTGGACGTGTTGCTGTTGATGGCCGGCCGGAGCAGCCTGTCGCTGATCAACATCGCGCTGGCGCTGGCTGCCGATGTGGTGCTCTGCCTGTTGCTGGTCCCGGTGCTTGGAATCTTCGGTGCGGCGGCAGCGTGGGCCTCGGCGATCGTGCTCAAGAATGTGCTGTGCCTGATCCAGGTGCACCGGACGCTGCACCTGGTGCCGACCTCGCGGGAGGTCCTGGTGATGGCCGCCTTCCTGCTGCTGGTCTTCGGTGCGGCCCCGTGGCTGGCCGCACATCTGCTGGTCTGGCCGCCGGCGGCCCAGGTGGCGGTGCTGGTGGCAGCCGCGGTGCTTTATGTGGCGGCGGCCTGGCGGCGCCGGGCATCCCTGCTGAACGGGACGCGGCTGCGGGAAGTTCCGGAGGCCCCTGCCGGGCCGGCCGGCACTCCCGCGGGCGGCCGGGGCGGCCCGGTCAGCCCGGTCAGCCCGGCGGAGGCTGCCACTCATCCGTTGTGAATGCCCACGCCGGAGGAGGATTGCAGATGAGACGACGTGTGTTGGTCGCATCCGTTGCTGCCGTGGTGTCCCTCGCCTCCTGCTCGCTGCACTTTCCGCAGATGGATCGGCGGGCGCAGCCGGCCTGCAACATCCTGCTCGGCGTGGCCCCCAACCCCCTGCCGGGCCAGGACTGGGACGCCGCCCTGACGGATTTTGAAGCAGCGGCCGGACGGAATGTGGACCTGGTGCGCTATTACAAACGAGGCCAGGAGAAGGTGTTTCCCGACCAGATCGAGCTCGCACGCAGCAGCGAACCTGGTCGAAACAGGATACTTTTTTACAACTGGAAACCAGACGGGCTCACGTGGCGCGAGGTTGCCGACGGCGGCGCCGATGATTTCCTTGTCCGGTTGGCCCGCCGCTTGGCCGCACATGAGGATCAGCCGTTTTTCCTGTCGCTGAATGCGGAGATGGAAGACGAGGTGGACAGGGACCCGGATTCCGGCCAGACTGCCGATGATTTCCGTCGGTTCTTCCGCCATGTCGTGTCGACACTGCGTAGCAACCGCGCGGACAACGTGGTGACGGTGATGAACTACACGGGTGCCGAAAAGTGGGCCCTGAAAGACTGGTTCGGCGACCTGTACCCCGGCGACGACGTGGTCGACTGGATTGCGCAGGATCCCTACGCCTATGCCGAATCCGGCACCACCGACCTGGCGGGGCTCGTCAACCGCTCGAGTGGCGGGGCCTGGCCCGGTTTCTATGACTGGGCGGCCGAGCATTACCCGGACAAGCCACAGATGCTGGCCGAGTGGGGTGTTGCCGCCGACCTGCCACCGGCCGGCGCCAAGGCCGACTTCTTCCGGAGCGCAGCCGATGACCTGGCTGAATTGCCGAAGCTGCGCGCGTTGATTTACTGGAACTATTCCGGCCCCACGCAGGACGACCATCCCGCGGTGGGAGACACATCCATTGACTCGCATCCGGACGATTTGGCCGCTTTTCGGGAATTCGTCGGCGAAGACGTCCTGAATTCTCCTTCTGCGTGCCGTCTGGCGCACGATTGAAGCGGCAGCGGCGGGGGCTTGCGGGGTGAATAACAATGGGACGCGTGTGATATTCGGGCGCATTTTCCTGCGACGGGAATTGGGGTAGCTACTCCAGTAGCGGCACGGGAAAATACTCTATTTCCCCGGCGGCAGGGCTGCAAGAATATCGTTTCATGGACGTTACTATCGGCTTCGCCGCGTTCGGCATCGGCATAGTCGTCGGGCTGACCGGCATGGGCGGCGGCGCTTTGATGACACCGATGCTGGTGCTCTTCTTCAATGTTCCGCCGCTAACGGCCGTCTCCAGTGATCTCCTGGCCAGCGCAGTCATGAAGCCGGTCGGATCGGCGGTCCACCTGCGCCGAAAGACCGTCAACCTGCAGCTGGTTAAGTGGCTGGCTATCGGAGCCGTTCCTTCGGCTTTCTGCGGTGTCCTGATACTCAAGGCGCTCGGCGACGACGCCCGGGTCCAAGACGGAATCAAGCTCGCCTTGGGCTGCGCCCTGATGCTCACCGCCGTGCTTTTGGTCGTCCGTGCCTACATCCGGTTGGTCGAACGAGCCAAATCACGCGACGGGCAGGGCGCGAAGCTGCCGCTGGATAAACCGGAAGTAGCCGCCCGGATCCTGCCGACGGTGCTGCTCGGCGTCGTCGGCGGCATGATCGTCGGCCTGACGTCCGTCGGGTCCGGTTCGATCATCATCATCGGTCTCATGATGATCTATCCGGGGCTCAAGGCTTCCCAGCTGGTGGGCACGGATTTGGTGCAAGCCGTACCGCTGGTCATGGCCGCTGCCGTCGGGCATATGCTGTTCGGTTCGCTGGATTTGGGGATTGCCCTGCCACTCATTCTGGGCAGTATTCCGGGCGTCTGGGTGGGGGCGCAGATGTCGTCCCGGCTCAGCGGGGGTTTCGTCAGGAGGGCCCTGGCCTTCGTCCTGCTGGCTTCCTCGCTGAAGATGCTCGGCGTTGACAACACCGCCACGGGATTCATCCTAGTCGCGGTCTTGCTGGTGGCACCCCTGGTGTGGATGTATATCCGCCGGCGCCGGGGTTTCCCTGCCCTGGCCTGGACCGAGAAGCACGAACGCGTCCGCGCGGCCGCCGGCCAGCCGGCGCCGGAGGTGGCGCAGTGAGTGACTGGTCCGACTCGCTGCATGAACCGGTTTTCGCGTTGTCCGGCGCCAGGCTTGACGAGCTCGAGCTGCTCACGGGCGGCTTGTTTGCGCCGGCGGACGGCTACTGCCGGCCGGGCAACAAACCGGACGGCTGGCCACACGAGTTCACGTTGCCCGTGCCGTCCAATATCGCCCGGGAAGCCGCCGCCCAAGGCGCCCTCCTCCTGTCTGATCCGGAAGGTACGCCGCTTGCCCGGCTCACTGTTGTTGAATGCGTCAGCCACGGACAGCCGGATGCGGAGGCGGCGTGCCCGGGCGGCAACGGTGTCCTCTATGTGAGCGGAACACTGAAGCCGTTACAGCTGGCAGAGCACCCGCCGGCGCGGAGACTCCGCTTGACCGCTCCCCTGTCGGGGGCGGACGGCCCCTCCCTGGTTGCAGCGTTCGGCGTATTGCCGGAGCCGGGACAGATCGCCAAGGCGGTAACCGCCGCATATGAGGCCGATTGCCGCCTGTTACTGACAGCCGTGGTCAGCAGCTCCGCCTCCGCCACAGGGAGACTCAGGAACCTGCTGGACGGCCTGGACGCGTGTGCCCAAGAAGTTTCCGGCGCCGTGGTGCGTTTGCTGGTCATACCGGATGCAGAGGACCATTCCCTGCTGCGGAGCCATGCGCTGGGACGGCTCGGCGCCGCGGCTGTCCTTGATTTCGCTGCGGATGCTGTGCCCGGCACCTCACCCGCGCGGCTCGCCGCCCCTGCGGCTGCAGCGCGGCGGGAGGGCCTGGTGGTGTTGTTCACGGGGCTCTCCGGCTCGGGCAAGTCGACCTTGGCCCGCCGGTTCGCCGAACGTCTGCAAAGTTTGGATGAACGCGAAGCCATCCTGCTGGACGGTGACGAAATGCGCCGGATGTTGTCGGCGGGACTGGGCTTCTCGCCTGCCGATCGTGAGCTGAACGTCCGCCGGATCGGTTGGGTGGCGGCACAGATTTCACGGGCCGGGGGCATAGCTGTCTGCGCCCCGATTGCGCCCTTCGAAGCTACACGCAGGGAGGTAGCGGCCATGGCCCGGGAGGCGGGCGGTTACCTTTTGGTGCACGTCTCGACCCCCCTTCAGATCTGTGAGGCCCGCGACAGGAAGGGTCTGTACGCGAAGGCGCGGGCCGGCCTCATTCCCGACTTCACCGGCATCAGTTCACCCTACGAGACGCCGCAGGACGCCGATTACGCGGTAGACACTTCCCGGGTCGACGTCGAGGAGACGGTCACGAAGCTCCTCAACCTGGTCGTATCCGGGAAGATGCCGGCTACTGCCTCCAACGGTTAGCGCCCCGACCGGCCTTCGACAGGGCTTCGAGTTCAGGCCACGATGCCCGCAACCCTGCCCGTGGCTGGAGTCCACGGACAGGGCTGCTGGTGCAGGCGCCGGTATCAGGCCGTGGCGACGATCATTCCGGCACCGACCGTCGCATTGGTGGCCTCGTCGATCAGGATGAAACCGCCGGTCTGCCTGTTCCTCCTGTACTCGTCCGCGAGCAACGGCGATGTGGTCCGCATCCTGATCCGGCCGATTTCGTTGAGGCTGAGCGAGTCGGGGTCGGGCCGGCGATGCAGGCTGTTGATGTCCAGCCCGTACTGCAAATCCTTGACCAAGGCCCGCGCGCTGCGGGTGGTGTGTTTGACGGCAAGCTTCTGCCCCCGCTGCAGCGGCTTGTCACTCATCCAGCACACCATCGCCTCGATGTCTTGAGCCACGACAGGCTTGTTGTTTGGACGGCAGATCATGTCGCCGCGGGAGATGTCCAAGTCGTCTTCGAGCCGCACGGTAACCGACATGGGAGCGAAGGCCTCGTCCACCGGCCCGTCCGGCGTATCGATGGCGGAAATCCGCGAAGGCAGGCCGCTGGGCAAGACGATCACG
This sequence comes from Arthrobacter sp. Y3225116, assembly GCF_059091245.1. NCBI lineage: Bacteria > Bacillati > Actinomycetota > Actinomycetes > Micrococcales > Micrococcaceae > Arthrobacter > Arthrobacter sp. Y3225116. The sequence continues at coordinate 43,643 of NZ_JBNHGL010000005.1, read as the reverse complement.
TCGTCGCCGACCCTCATGACGCCACCGGAGACCTGGCCGGCATAGCCGCGATAGTCGTGGTTGCGGTTCTGGTGTGGCCGGATCACGTACTGCACCGGAAAGCGCACGTCCACGAGATTGCGGTCACTCGCGATGTGCAGGTTCTCAAGATGGTGCAGCAGCGACGGCCCCTCAAACCACGGCATGTTCTGCGAGCGTGAGACAACGTTGTCGCCCTGCAGCGCGGATACCGGGATGATCGAGAGGTCGGTGATTTCCAGCTTGCTGGCAAATCCGGTGAACTCTTCGCGGATCTGCTCAAACACTTCCTGCGACCAGCCCACCAGGTCCATCTTGTTGACGGCCAGCACCAGGTGCGGCACCTGCAGCAGCGACACGAGGAAGGCGTGGCGCCGGCTTTGTTCCACCAACCCCTTTCGGGCGTCCACCAGGACGATCGCGACGTCCGCCGTGGAAGCGCCGGTCACCATGTTGCGGGTGTACTGCAAATGGCCCGGGGTGTCGGCAATGATGAACTTGCGCTTCGGCGTCGCGAAATACCGGTAGGCAACGTCGATCGTTATCCCTTGTTCCCGTTCGGCGCGCAGCCCATCGGTCAGCAACGCCAGGTCTGTGTACTCGTCGCCCCGTTCCCGACTGGTGCGTTCGATGGCTTCCATCTGGTCACTGAAAATGGATTTCGAGTCGTAGAGCAGGCGCCCGATCAGGGTGCTCTTGCCGTCGTCTACCGAACCCGCAGTGGCAAAGCGCAACAGATCCATCAGAAATACCCTTCCTTCTTGCGGTCTTCCATGGCCGCTTCGCTTACCTGGTCGTCCCCACGGGTGGCGCCGCGCTCGGTGATGCGGGTCGCCGCCACCTCGGAGATCACGTCCGCAGCCGTCGTTGCGGTGGAGCGGACGGCGGCGGTGAGGGTGGCGTCGCCGACGGTGCGGTAGCGCACCGTCTCCCTGAAGGTCCGCTCGTTGCCTCGCGGCTGACAGAAGCGATGCACCCCGAAGAGCATCCCGTTGCGTTCGAAAACTTCCCGCTCATGTGCGTAGTAGATCGGCGGGACCGTGAGCTGCTCGTGCGCGATGTAGCTCCAGATGTCGAGTTCCGTCCAGTTCGAAATGGGGAACACGCGGATGCTCTCGCCCAGGTGGATTCGGGGGTTATACAGGCCCCACAATTCCGGACGCTGGTTTTTGGGATCCCACTGGCCGAACTCATCACGGAACGAAAAAACCCGTTCCTTGGCCCTGGCCTTTTCCTCGTCACGGCGCGCCCCGCCCATGAGTGCGTTGAACCCGTATTTTTCGGCAGTCTCCAGCAGGACCGCTGTCTGGATGCGGTTGCGGGACCCGTTGGGCTCCTCCTGCACCAGCCCCCGGTCGATGGCATCCTGCACCGAGCCCACCACCAGGTTCACGCCGAGTTCGGCAACCAAGGAGTCGCGGAACTGCAAGACCTCGTCGAAATTATGGCCGGTATCGATGTGCACTACCGGGAACGGTATCGGCGCCGGCGCGAAAGCCCTCGCCGCGAGATGCAGCATGACGATCGAATCCTTGCCGCCGGAGAACATAAGCGCCGGTTTCTCAAGTTCGGCCGCGACTTCACGGATGATGTAGATGGCCTCCGACTCGAGGAGCTTGAGGTGGCTCACCCTATAGTGCGGTTTAACAGTCGAATCGTTCATTTCTTTCTTCCCCCTTTTTGTTCGTGGCAGCCGGTACGCCGCGGGCTAGGTCCGGGACAATAGGCTGAGCCGCTGCAACAGGTCGCCCGCCAGTTCCTGCCGGCAGACCAGCAGATCGGGCAGGAACGCGCCCGGCTGGTTGTAGAGCAGCGGCGAGCCGTCCAGTCTGCTGGCATGCAGGCCCCGGCTGCGGGCCACGGCTACAGGTGCCGCCGAATCCCATTCATATTGACCGCCGCTGTGCAGGTATGCGTCCGCCTCGCCGCGGATAACAGCGGCGATCTTGTAGCCCGCAGAGCCCATCGGCAACACTGCCGCGCCCGTTTCCTCCACCAGCCGGCCAATGACGGCGGGAGGCCTGGTCCGCGATACTGCGATACGCAACCGGCGGGCCGGCGGGAAGCGGGACGGTTGCAACCGGACTGCAGGGTCCGAAGTATCCAGGGTCATGGAAAGTCCCGGCAGCGCGACGGCCCCCGCGCGCAGGCTTCCCCTGCACCACAAGGCCACGTGGACCGCCCAGTCCCGGCGTCCTTCGGAGAATTCGCGGGTGCCGTCCAGCGGATCGATAATCCAGACCCGCTCAGCCCCCAAGCGCGCCGGATCGTCCTCGCCTTCTTCCGACAGCACCAGGTCCTCCGGCCGGGACCGCCGAAGCGCTGCGGCCAGCAGATCATGCGAGCGCGCATCACCTTCTGTTTTCAGCCGCTCGGCTGTCCACCCCCGGGCCGCGGCGTCCCATTGCAGTTGCCGCAGCATGGTCCCGGCCCTGCCAGCCAGCTCCGGCGCCAGCGCGGTATCCGGGACATACCGTCCCAAATCCAAGCGGTTGACCGCCTGTATCTCCGCCCCCATCGTTTCCCCCTTCACCGTTTGGTCCGCTTGTTCCTGCTTGCAGCGAGCGCTTATCGCATGGACAGCGGGCCCTCAATACGCCCCGGTTGGATTCACCATCACCTTCAACGTGCGCCACATGATCATGAGGTCCCCGGTCAGGGACCAGTTCTCCACGTAGTAGAGGTCGAGCCTGACGCTTTCGTCCCAGCTCAGGTCGGACCGGCCGTTGATCTGCCAGAGCCCCGTCAGCCCGGGCTTGATGTAGAGCCGGCGGCCGACATGTCCTTCGTAGCCCGCCACCTCCGATGGCAGCGGCGGCCGGGGGCCGACCAAGGACATTTCGCCCCGCAGGACATTGAGGAATTGCGGGAGTTCATCCAGCGAGTACTTGCGCATCCAGGCACCGACCCTGGTGACACGAGGGTCGGAGCGGAGCTTGAACAGCGGCCCGCTGCCTTCGTTCAATGCCTTCAGGCTTTCAAGTTGCGCCTCGGCGTCAACGGTCATTGACCGGAACTTGAGCATCTCAAACGTCTGTCCGCTGCGGCACACCCGACGCTGCTTGAAGATGACACTGCCGGGCGTGTCCCAGCGGATCAGTGCGGCGAGCACCGCGAAGAGCGGGAGCAGGATAACAAGCGCGGTGGCGGAAACCACGACGTCAACGATCCGCTTGAGCAGGTACCGGTACCCGGAGAACTGTGGCATCTCGACATGCATCAGCGGCAGGCCCTCCACCGGACGCATCTGGATCCGGGGGCCTGCGACGTTGGTCAGCGACAGCGCGACCACCAGCTCGGTGGCGCTCTCCTCCAGCCGCCAGCCCAGTTCCCGCAGGTAGCCGCTGCGCTGCCCCACCTGCCCGGCCACGATGACCGCGTCTGCGCCCAGGATTCCCACGGCTCGTTCGACGTCGTCCAGGCCGGCCACTACGGGGACTTGCCGAGCCGCGAGGGCGTTGCCGTCGGCCGGAACGCCGTCCAGCGCTGCCCCCACCACCTGATACACGGCGCCGGATTTCTTCGCGATCTGGTCGATGACGTACACCACGTCGTCGTAGGCACCCAAGACGACGACCTTCGAGAGATAGTGCCCGTTCTCCCGCTGCCTCGTCAGCCACCGCCGCCAGCCCCAGCGTCCTGCCAGCAACGCGACGACGCCGACGGGTACCCCCGTCACGAATAGTGGGGCCAACTCGTCGGCTTGCAGGGCCAGGAGCACGACTGCGAGCATGCCGAAGGCACCGGAGCTTGCCCTGATCACCTTCTTGTATTCGCTGGCTCCGACACCGATCACCCGCAGGTCCCGGGTCTTGCCCACTGCAAGGGCACACGCAATGACTGCACCGGTGACCAGGGCCAGGGCCGCACCGCCCCTGGTCACCTGCTCACCGGCGAGCAGCAGGGCCATCCCCACCGACAGCAGGATGATGGCCGTGTCCGTTGCCAGCAGTTTGGCCTGGTAGCGACGGGCCCACGGCTTGGACGTGCCATCGCGGATGCCGAGGCGTGGCAGAGCCGGTTTCGGGAGCGTGGGGATGGCGAGTTTGGGCGTGGCCGGTGTCTCGAACCCGAACGTTTCCGCGGCGACACCCACGAGTGGGGCGACCGTGCGTTGCAGGTAGCCGTCCGCGGACACCTGGGCATCATGCATGGCTAGCGTTTCCCTTCACCAGCCGGAAAGTCCGGCGTATTTGTCGTGGACCGGTACGGAAAGGAGCGGCGGCGGCCAGAGTCGGCGTGCCGGCGACCTCGGAAACAACCGATGTTTTTGCCGCTCTCATAACGCCCTCTGCAGAGCTGCCGCCGCAGCCAGTCGTTCGAAAGCCGAGCGGCGGACGCTTCCCTGCGCGCTTCCGCCGGGCGTGGCATCCTGCGGTCCCCCGCCATAAGAGAGTTCCCGTGGTGCCCGCCGGTCTCCGGAGCCGGCTATCGGGCGTGCCGGCACTCCCGCCCAGCATTCTTCGTGCGGCACGTCGTCCAAAACCGCCGAACCCATGCCCACCGTGGCGCCCCGGCCGATGGCAACACCGGAGGCGACACTACAACGCATCTCTAGCCAAGCACCGCGTCCAACTTCCACCTGGCCGGCCAGGGCAGCCCCTGCCCCCACGGTGGCAAATGCCGACACTACGACATCGTGCGCCAGCGACACCCGCGGCATCACGACGACGTGTTCTCCAAGGGTCACTCCCGCGGCCACAACACTTTCCGCCAGGACAAGGGTGCCTGCGCCTACCCGTACGCCGGCCGCAAGAGGTGCTCGGAGGCCTATGAAGGTGGCGTAACGTTCCGACCCGGCTCCACACTCCGCCAGCCGGTCCACCAATTGCTGGCGGATGGCCGGTGATTCGTGGCATACCAGGAGCCGGCAATCCGGATTCCGGCGCACCGCTTCGGCAGGTCCGATGACTTGCACACCGTCCAGGTAACGTCCGTGGAGGCCCGGGTCCTCGTCGATCATGCCGACGACGTCCCATCCACCTGCAGAGCGCATCAAAGACAGGACTTCCCGGGCCAGTCCTCCGGCAGCCACCAGCAGCACACGAGTCGCAGAATCCCCCATGGCACATCTCCCCCCAGAAATGCACTTCCCACTCTTGTCCGGCAGCGGATGCCGCAGCCGTCCTTTATACCTGTACGGGTAACGCCCCCCGACAATCCGCGGACTCCCTGCGCCCTTGCAGGGCCGGTGTTTCCGTACCCTCAGAAGCCTACGGAAGCGCACCTGAGGGCGTGCGCGTATCGGCTACCGGATTCTCTGCGGCGCTACTCACGTTTCTGCCTCCAATTCTGCGGCGCAGGGAACGGCAGCGGGCGCGAAGAGGGGGCCTTTGCCGGTATCGGAACGCCGGATACCTGCACATGGAACGACCACTACCGGCGGCGTACTTGTCTCTGGCAGTGGTCGTCCCATCGGGCTGCGGCTACAGGTGTTCGCGCCCCAGTTGCTCCCGGCGGTTGATGCCCAGCTTCTCGAACATTCGGTAGATGTGGCCTTCGACGGTGCGTACCGACAGCGAGAGCGCTTCCGCGATCTCCGCATTGCGTTTGCCCGCGATGACCAATGCCGCGATGTCTCGTTCCCGTCGTGTCAGCGACGTAGAGGACGGGACCTCCCGGGCGACGGGTGCCGCCTCCTGCCACTGCGCCAGCAGTGCGTTGATGCGCCTTTGGGCGGGCCGGTTGCGTTCCGCCTTGGCAATCCGCAGCGCCTCGGACAAGGTGTGGAGCCCAAGGGAGACCAGCCCTGATGAATGCACCTCCTCGGCCGTGTGCACCATTTGCTCCAGTCCGCCTGCGTCCGCCGCCTCGCAGTAAAGGGCTGCCAACTCGGCTTCACTCCCCTCAATGGAAGCGGCCAACGTGCCGATCTGGCCGATCCTGCCCATGTCGCCCAGCTGAATAGCCAGGAACCTCAAGGCGAGTTCGAGGGAACTCCACCCCTGATTCCCCGCACTGTCTGCCAGGGATTGCAGTTCGGACAGCGCCTTGGTGCCGGGAAACTGCAGCAACCGGGCGGCAGCAGCCATTCCGGCGCTGAAAAGGCCGGAAGGAGTAGCGCTGCCGTTCTCCGCCATCGCGTAATCGGACAAGTACCGCCCGGCCTGCTCATCCTGCCCGTTCAACATCGCGAGATACCCGCCGACGGCGAGCGCCACCGGGCGCAGGAACAACGGGTCGTGGTGTTCCAGTTCCCCCGCAGCCCCGGCCAGCGTGCGGTAAGCCTCGGCATAGTCGCCCCGGCGTCCGAGGATGATCGCGGCCGCCAGGTCGACCGTTCCGCCGTAATGGACCAGCCCATTCGGCCTTGTAACCCGAAATCCAGCTACTGTTTCCGCGGCGTCGTCCCAGCGCCCCGCCGTCAGCAGCGCGGTGATGTGCCGGGCAACGACAAATTCCCGGCTTGCTACCCGCGGCTCATGCAACTGGAGCGACTGGAGCGCTTTGGTTGTTTCCCCTACCGCGGTATCGGCTCGCCCGGTGACCGTATAGACCTGTGCCAACAGCGCGCCGGCCACCACCTGGCACTCCAGATCCTGGGCGGTGGACGCCTCCGCAACGAGCGCCGCCAGGGGGCCGCTCGCGGCCGTATATCCGCCGTCGGCCATCAGAGCGCGCAACTCGAGCAGCCGGAGGCTCCGGTCAAGCATCCCGGCCTGCTCCATACCAGACGCTGAATCGGAGCGGGTTGGCGCACCCTTTGCCCCTGCCGACCAGGCCTTGAGGCTGCGGTGCGCCCAATGGTGGAGGGGATGCGGCCATTGTGCTGTTAGCAGTGCTGCCTCCCGGGCCTGCTCCGTATTACCGGCCGCGGCAACCAACTCCTCGATGAGGGGCCCGGACGTGGGATCGGAAGGGCACATCGCCCTGGCCCGCTGCAGCTGTGCCGCCCAGCGGAACTCAACTGTCAGCACGGCGCCGGCCGACCGTAGGGCAAGCTCTGTTTCGCCCGCGTTGTTGGAGGATATCGCCGCCTGCACCAGCTCATCATCGGGCAGCTGTACACCACTGTCGAGCGCCCACTTCGCACGCCGGAACAGCATCTCGCCCGACCCGCCGTCCTGTAGGACCGCCTCCATCTTCCGGTACAGCCGAAGCCTTCGGAACACCGGAACCAAAGCCGGCAGTGCCCGGGCATGAACCGGGTTGCGCAACCAAACCCGAGGTTCGGGCGGCGGCGAGATCTCGATGAGTCCGTTTTCCATCAGCCGGTCGATGGCCTGCACGTTCCCGTATTCGAACATCATGGTCAGGGGGACGGCCCCGAGCAGAGCCACGAAATCCAATACTTCGCGCTCGTCGGCGCTCAATTCGCGCAGCTCCCGTTCGATCAGCTCCGAGAGGTGGACGTCCGCCTCCGGGAGCACATCGCGCACGAGCCAAATGCCGCGGGTCTGTACCAAGCGCCCAGCCTGCCGTGCCTGATCCAGCAGGCTTAGCAGGAAGAGCGGGTTACCGCCGCTCGCCCGGGCAAGGATGGCACTGGCACTGGCCGCGGTTTCCCCGCCCAGGACCTGGTTGCACAGTTGGTGCACTTGCCTCTCGCTGAGCGGCTCCAATGACCGGCGGTGCAGCAGCCCCTCGACCGCCTCTCCCAGGACCGTGGGCGGTTCGGCCAGGCTCGGTCGACTGAGCAGCAGCGCTTTGACCTGCATCGAGGCGACCAGCTGACCGAGAATTTCCGCGCTTCCCGCGTCCAGGTCGTGGGCATCGTCGACCACCAGCAGGGCTGGCTGCAAGCCGGTGGTGTCGGCCTGCAGCCGCTCCGTCAGCGTGCGCATGGTGGAAAAATGCGAGCCCAGTTGTTGCGCGGTCAAGTTTGTGAGCAGCGGCGCCAAGGCGCCGTACGGGACCGAGGAAAAGGTCCGGCTGGCGTGGACGCGAAACGGCCGTACGTCGTCCGCCAATTCCTGCAGTACGGCGGTCGCAAGGGCGCTCTTGCCGAGTCCGGATTCAGCAACGATCCAGGTCCCGTTGCCACTGCGGATGTTCTCGGCGGCAGCCATGACATCGGCGTCCCGCCCCACCAGCCGGCGTCCTTGACCTGCATCAATCATGACGCCGAACCACCCGCCGCTCCCAGCAAGTCGCGTAAGTCGGCGCGGCCGGAGACATGAAGCCTGGCAAACATCTTGCCCAAGTGCCAGTCAACGGTCCGCGGCGACAAGTGCAGCCTTCGGCCCAGTGCCGCGCTGCTGCTGCCTTCGGCGGCCAACTGCGCCAAGGTCAGCTCGAAGGGACTCAGGGACGCCAGCATCGCAACGATGGTGCTGCTGTCCCGGAGCATGCGGTATCCCGCGTTTTCCATGGCGCGCGCCTTGCGGGCCGCCGCGCGGTCGCCTCCGGTTACCGCGGCGCTTTGGGCGGCTCGCGCAGCGTCGTAGCTGAAAAGGATGTCGCCCAGGGCGGCCGCGGCATCGGCCGCCTTAAGCAGTATCTCGGGGTCCTGGGACATCAGGCCCTCGCTGTACTCACCGCAGAGCCGTGCGGCTTCGCCGTCACAGGCGGCAGCTGATGTCTGTAGCTTCCGTGCATAGGACCTGCCGCCGACCCGCGCGGCTGCCGCATGGAAAATCATGGCCGCGGCAGAATTTCCGGCGGCCAGTTCCTCGGCACCGGTCTGATCCAGCACCGCTGCTGCGTCGTCCCCCCGCCGCAGCCGCTGGGACGCAAGGATGCTGAAGTATTCGGTGGCGCGCCGCGCCAGCCGGCGTGAACCTGCTGGTGAAGCAGCGGCAGCGGCCAGATGGCGCCGGGTATTGTTCTCGTCCGCCAGCAGCGAGTAGGCGTAGGCGGCCGCGGCGTTGGCAAGGCCGGCGCCGCCGCTGTTGCCGGCGACCTTCAGCTGGCTGATGGCCGGCAACAGGGCAGCAAGTGCCTTTTCGGCCCGGCCGGCGCGGGCGTGGACGAGCCCCAAGGCGAGCTCGCTCCCGTCGCCGTACAGGGACGCCCCCTCCTGCGCCGCGGAGGTTTGGCAATAGTCCAGGCACGCATCAAGCTGGCCTGCCACGATGAGCGACGCGAAGACCCGGGTCCCCACAAAGTTGCGCAGCCCCCTGGGCAAGCGCTGATCCGCCAGCTCTGCCATCAGCATGTTTCCCAAGCTGATGGCATCCGTTTGCCGGCCCATGACCGCAAAGGCTTCGCAGAGAAGGGCTCCGGCGCGGAGCCTGATCTGCGGAGGCTTATCCCAGTCGTCCCGCAGCAGCTGGATTAGCTCGGGGACTCGGCCGTAGCGGCCGTCGAAAGCGGCCTGCTCTGCTTCCATCAGCAAGGATTCATCCAACGCGGTTTCTAGCATGTCCTTCGTCCGGGCGGCAGCACCGAATGCCTGGCCGCCGTCGTCGGCCACCGCCAACGTGCGCACTTCCGCGCCGAGCCTTTCGCGCAGGCGCTTCAGATCCTCCAATCCGTCGTCTACGGTTCCGCACGTGGCCCGCGAAACGGCGAGGCGTTCGCCGGCCAGAGCGGCCAGGGCGGCCGCAGGTTCCTTGCGGTCCTGCGGACCGGAGGATGCGAGCAGGGCAGCGGCCTGGCCCGGTTTTCCCAGCAGGAGCAGGGCCCGGACTTCTTCCCGGAGGCCGGCCGCGCCGCGCTGTTGCCGGCCCAGCGCCCTGACCAACTGCAGGGCGCGCCCCGGCTCCAGTTCGTCGTTGGCGGCAGCAGCAGCCCGCAGGGTCTCTTCCGGACTCAGCGCGGCGCCTCCTGCCAACGCCCAGAGGCCGAGATCCGGCAGGTAGCGCTCCGGCGCTTCCCCCGGGTGCAGGACGTGCGCCACCTCATCCCACAGTTCACGCGTCCGGCCGGGGGTGAGCGTGCTCTTAACGACTCCGCCCAGGAAATGTCCGCCCACCCGCACCAGCGGGTCGACGCCCAGATCGACCGTGATGACACCCCGGGCCTCCAGGTGTTCGAGAGCCAGCGGATCGGCCAACCGCTGTAGTGCCGAGAGCGTGATGCCGCCTGCCAATGCCAGTTGCTCGACCAGCCGGCGGTGCCCGGGAGGCAGTTGTTGCAGCCGCGGTCGTATCACGTCTGCAATGTCGCCGGTGAAGACGAGCGGCTGCGCCAGCACCCATGTCCCGTCCTGCTCAACCAAAGTCCGTGCTGCCACCTGGTCTTGGGCCAAGACCCGCAGGTAGCGGGGATTTCCACCGGTGTTCCGCCACAACGAGCGTGCCGCGACGGAAGATATGTTGCCTCCGAGAATCTCGGTCAGCAGCGCCTCACTGTCTGCCGGATCCAGCGGCGCAACGTCGAATCGGCGGAGATCTCCATCGATCCACAGCTGCATGAAGGCGCCGTCGCCGGCGGCGACGCCCTGGCTGGCCACCAAAAGGGTGACGACTCCGGCGCGTGCCAATTGGGCCAGGGCAGCTGCAGTGAATGCGTCCAGGTTCTCAGCGTTGTCCACAAACAGGACAATCCGTTTGCCCTTGGCACGGTTCAGCAGCGTGGCGGCGATTCCCTCGAGCACGAGCGCCGGGTGCTCCAGTCCGTCGTCGCCCATGCCCCCGAGCAGGATTCCCAACGGGGCATAACGGGTGCGCGACGAGGCGTGGCTTCCCCGGACAAATTCGAGGTGCGTCTCCGGGCCGAACATTTTCAGCACTTGCTGGGCGATGGTGGATTTCCCCATGCCGGCAGCACCGATCAGCAGCACTCCGTGGTGCCCGGGTTTCAGTGCCGCGAAGATGTCCTCTGCAAGGCGGCGGCGCCCCGGCGAAATAGAGTCGGTAAGCGGGCCACTCAGCGGCCCATTAAATACAGCAGTCATCAGCGTCTCCCCCCAAAGTCGCTCAGGCACGGCGGTACGTTACTACCGGCCATGCCTTCGCACCGGCCGCAGGCTGCGTTCCCCCAAGGTCCGCAAGGCCCGATCCCCAACCGGTGTGGTCCACAGTCTAAAGCCGATTTCATGCGGCGTCTACGGAGGGAGCGCCTCCGTTTGTGCAACCTGCAGGTAGCAATGATGCGCCGTGGTCGGGTAATGCCCGTAGCAGTCACCGTAAAGATGAGTGTCTTACCGCCCTGCTCCGGGGAAGCAACGTGTTTCCCCGGGCCAATTGACCGGCAAGCCCGGTAGCGGAAACGGCCCCGGCCGGCGCAGCTCCCGGATCCCGGTAAGCACCACTCGTGTATCCGCCGCCACCGGTCAATAGGCTCGCTTCATCACCGCAGAGGTCGGTGATCCGGGGTGCCTTGAGGCGCATCCCGGTAGGGGGAGGATCGCGCATGAAAATCATGTTCGTGACGTCGGCGGGCGGGCATCTGGCCCAGCTGCTGCCGTTGGATAAGTGGTGGAGCCAGCACGCCCGCAGTTGGGTGACGTTCCAGCGGCCCGAGGTCGAGGCTGCTTTGCACAACGAAAACGTCACCTGGTGCTTTTATCCCACCACCCGGAATGTCCGCAATGCCGTCAGAAACCTGCTGCTGGCCTGGCCGACGCTCCGCCGGGAGCGCCCCGACGTGGTTGTTTCCGTTGGCGCCGGCGTGAGTGTCCCGTTCTTCCTGGTCGCCCGCCTGCTCGGCATCCACACGGTGTACATAGAGTGCTTCGACCGGATTACCATGCCGACCCTGAGCGGCCGCCTCTGCTATCCGTTATCCGAGCTTTTCTGCATCCAGTGGGAAGAACAGCGGCGCTTCTATCCCGAAGCCGTGAACATCGGACCGGTCCTGTGAACGGCGCGCACCCCGCTCCGCAGATCGTGGTCTCTTTGGGAACGGACCATCACACGTTCGACCGCTTGGTCGACTGGATAGACGAGTGGCTGGCCGGTATTCCCGATCCACCGTCGTGCCTGGTGCAGCACGGAGCCAGCCGTGCGCCCCGCCACGCCGACGGGGTCACCAGGATGCCGCGCGAGGACTTGCTGGCACTGTACCGAACTGCCACCGTCGTCGTCGTCCAGGGCGGGCCAGGCTCCATCCTGGACGCCCGTGAAGCCGGCCACTTGCCGATCGCGGTGCCGCGGCGGCCGGAACTGCGGGAGGTCGTCGACGGGCACCAGATCGCGTTTACCGAGACGATGGCGCAGCACGGCGACGCGATCCTCGCGCAGGACCAGCGGTCATTGGCCGCCGAACTCGAGAAGGCGCTGCTCGACCCCTCGTCTGTTCGTACGACGCCGCGCGTTTCTTTGGCAGCCGAGGCTGCCGAACGACTCAGCGCGGCAGTCGAACGGCTGGAGAAGACACCCACCGGGCCCATTGCCCTTCGCCGTATCCGGCAGCTTCTGGCGCTGCGGCAGAAGGAGGTCCACCCACACGCGGGGCGAAAACTCCCCGCGTCGTCCGAAACCAGGCCTACGGCAGTCCGGATCGAGCCGGAACTGCCGTAGTCCCACTAGACGGGGACGAGCCCGCCCTGCGCAGGCGGGCAGAATCCCCGACCAAAGGGTTGCGCTGCGTTAAACGCCCCCGACGCAGCGCAACCCGAGGTTTGCCCGCGGCACGCCTGCCTCGGAATGGCCATGAAAAAGGGGCCGACGATGGGATGGGGGTGGCCCAGTCTCGGAGGCCGCCCATCGTCGGCCCCGCTCAGGGAGCCACTCAGGCTGAAACGATTTTATGCATGATTGGTGCGGGCGTGCCAGTCGACGGATGTGTGACGCCCGCGGGGGCCCTGCCCACCATCGCAGACTGTGCTCGACGGCGGCTCAGCTGACGTCCGCTACGGCGATCCCTGTTGCTCCCGCATCTGACCGTCTTTCTTTCGAGCCTGCATGTCTTGGTTATCCAGCAAGGACCGACGGGGCCTGGGGGGAAGGTTCCGCCTGCGCGGTTCCTCTGGCTTTCACCAACCCCGCCGGTCCGCTGGATGCGCGTGGGACTTGAGCCCCACGCGCACGGCATGGCGGCACCGCCTTGGCGGCGCAGCACCACTCTCCCAGCGTAAAGAGGCGAGGGTGAGCTGACACGAGTAGTCGCCACTCGTTCTTCGGCCGGGTTGCTGCGCCTATGAACCGCGGGATACCCCACCGGTCTCCTGACACTCACCCCTGCTTGGCACTGGCGTGGAACTTTTGCTGCGCGGCCAGGAGCCCGTCTACCAAGAGCAGTTCGACGGCGTCTGCTGCATCGTCCAGAAGGAAGGGCAGGTCTTTCTTCTCCGCACCTGAGAAATCACGCAGCACATAGTCCGCCGTGTCCATTCGGCCGGGCGGGCGGCCAACGCCTATGCGGACCCGGTAGTAGTCCTTGGTCGCCAGCGCCTTGGACATGTCGCGGAGGCCGTTGTGCCCGCCCTCTCCCCCGCCAATCTTGAGTTTGATCGTATTGAAGGGGATGTCGATCTCGTCGTGCAAGGCGACCACGTGGTCCGGTTCGATCGAAAAGAACCGGCACAGCGCCGACGTCGGCCCCCCGGACAGATTCATGAACGTCAGTGGCTTGGCGAGCACGACCCTGGGCCCGCCAATTCCCAGACGCCCTTCCAGGACCTGTGCGTGCGCCTTGTGTGACTTAAACGAACCGCCGACCCGGCCGGCCAGCTCGTCGAGGGCCATTTGGCCGACGTTGTGCCGATTGCCGCTGTAGCCGGGGCCCGGGTTGCCCAAACCGATGATCAGCCAAGTGTCGGTGCTCACGTAGACGGGTGCTCCTCGGACGGTAGATGCAAAGGATTCAAGATCATCCTAGGGATAGACCAAAGCCCCCGGCGAATGCGCGAAGGCATCGCCGGGGGCTTTGGAGGCAGCGTCGTTACTCGGCCGGAGTTTCGGCAGCGGGCTCGGCGGCTGCGCCCTCTTCAGCGGTTTCAGGCTCGGCCACGGTCGGAGCGGAAACCGCGGCGATCACGGTGTCCTCGGGGATCAGCAGGCTGACGCCGGCAGGCAGCTGAATGTCGGTGGCGTGAACGTGCTCGCCAACCTCGCGGCCTTCAACGTTGATGGTCAGCGACTCAGGCAGAGCGGTCGCATCGGCCTCGACCAGAACGGTGAACTCTTCCAGGTCCAAGATAGCGCCCGGGGCGACTTCGCCCTCAACATGGATGTTGACGTCGACGTGGACCTTCTCGCCCTTGCGGACGGTGAGCAGGTCAACGTGCTCGATGATCTGGGCGATGGGATCGCGCTGGATGTCCTTGGCCAGGGCCAGGTGCTCGTTCCCGTCAACGTCCAGGGTCAGCAGCGCGTTGGAGGTACGCAGCGCCAGCGTAGTGGCCTTCTGCGGGAGCAGCACGTGCAGCGGCTCGGCCCCGTGGCCGTAGATGACGGCGGGGATCTGGGCGTTGCGGCGGGCCCGGCGCGCGGCGCCCTTGCCGAATTCGCTGCGGACTTCAGCTGCAAGCTTCTGATCGGACATGATGTTCTCCTTGTGCTGGGTGGTTTTGAGGCGGGTGCCTAGAGACCGACCCGCCGCACCGATACCAGTGCAGAGAAACGAAGCTACTAGCCACCGTCGATAACGGAGGACCGGTTCCGGCCCTCCCTCGCCTAGGCAATGCCAGAAGTTTATCAGGGTAAGGCCGCCGGCCCGAATCCTGCAGCCGGTTACTCCAGGGCGCTGCTGTCCTCAGCCAGGCTGGTGGCGGCATGTATGATCGCGTCGGTCATGATGCTTAGCGCCTCCAGGTCGACGTTGCTGATGTCATCGCCCGGCTTGTGGTAGTTCGGATCGCGTGGTTGCCGTGCAGCGCCGCCGAAGAGGATAGACTCCCGGACCGACTTCTTTTCGTTGCTGCCGGTGAAGAGACCGCCCACAGGAATATCTTCCTCGATGAACGCCACTTGATCGGAATAGAATTCCCATCCCGTGGGCACCCAAGGTTGGGCTTGGGAGTCGAAGTAGTCCGTGAAGAACTCCATGATCTCCACCGAACCGTCGGGTACATTCCACCAGGAGTCGTCATCGGGTTCCCGAGGGTCGTAGACGGCGATGACGTAGTTGGGTGAAGCCACCATGTCGATGTTCAGATAGGCGGCGATGTGGTCGAGTTCGCCGCTGTCGTGCTCCGCCAAGTCCTCGACGTAATGCCTGGAGCCGAACGCCTCCGGAAATTCTTCCGCCCCCCACCACGCGAAGCGCACCTTATTGTTGGGTTCACCCCGTTGACTGAGTTCTTGCGCGGCCTCTAAAAGAGCCGCAGCACCGGAGGCGTTGTCATTGATTGCCGGACTGTTCCGCACCCCGTCGAGGTGGGCGCCAAGCATGATCACGTTGTCGGCGCTGCCGCCAGCCGTCTCGGCAATGATGTTGAACGACTCGTAGCTTTCGCCACGCGTTTCGAACGTGAAGTACTGGCGCGTGCTTTCATAACCTGCACTCTCGAGTTGCCGTTCTACGTACTGAGCCGCGGCCTCATATCCGTCGCTGCCGATGGCTCGGTCGCCGTGGTCATCCGCAATTGCTTGAAACTCTTCCAGGTGCTCGTACACCGTGGAAGCCTGCGCCTGCGGCCCGGATTGCTCCGCCCGCACAGAGGCCAGGACAAGCGCGCCGAGGAGAACAACCAGCCCGAGCGCCGCGACGACGACAAGGGATCTCCGGCGCCGGGGCCAGTGCAGTTTCATGTCGTCCTCATGTGTGCAACATCACCACAGCATTCTAGCTGCCGACTCCATCGGCCAAGCAATGTCCGATGACAGGTTTGGACTCGTCAGGATGAGCAGGAATGAAGGGAGACCCGAGGGGAACCGGGGCCGGATCATGAGGCGGTACCTAAGGGTCGGTGCAGCCCAAAGCACTCCCCCGGTAGGCAGGAGGTCCCGGATCAGCGGGGAGCCGTTCCTGAGGCAGCAGGGGAGCCGGACGATCCGTCGTCCACGATCTGCCCGAAGTTTTTGGCGGCCGCGGCGACCGGTCTTTCCAAGGGGCCTTGTCCCAGCCAGCGGCGCCAGATCAAACCGAACGCCACGGCGACCGTTAGATGCACAATAAACCACACGAAGGGTGCCTCGTAGTGCACCTCGGGGCTGAGTGCGAGCAGGTGCGCGGAGTAAAGGGTTAGTGTCATCGTGCCCATCGCGGCAAGTGGTGCCAGCACGCGTCCGTCCGCCCGCTCGGCGAGGAGGAAAAGGCCGGTCGCCAACAGGCCGAGACCCAGGCTGCTGGCGATTGCCAGCGGCATGTTGGAGTGCGGTGTCGCGATGGCGAGCCACCACGCGGAGGTGTCCGGAATGATCCCCGGCCCAAAGACGAGACCATAGTCCAGCTCTTCCTCCGTCATCCCGCTGGTGGCGAGCAACTGCTCGAAGCCTCCCATGGCGTACAGCAGGATGGCTGAGGCTGCGTTGGCGAAGATTGCCAGGCCTGCACCGATACCGGCGATGTATCCCTGCACTCTGGGCTTTCGCAGATCCAGTCGTCCGATCCCCATACCGGTCAGGATGTAGCACATGTACGGCAGCGCCGGATATGAGCCGGTCAGTAGTAAATCCGAGGCGACGCCGGTCGGTTCGAAGAAGAGATGCCCCACGGCGGGGTTGAACGTCGACGATGTCGGGAGCATTGGATCCAACTTCTGCAGCAGGATCGGCGAGACGATGCCGAAGACGGCCGCACTGATGAACAATGTCCTTGGCCGCAGGTGGAGGAAAGGAATGGCGAGCAGGAAGAACACCGAGTAGTAGATCAAGATGCCGTAGGCGGGAGGATCCTCCTGCTGCAAGAAGGGCGCGATCGCCAGGGCTATCACCCCGATCAGGACGGCCCGCACGGCCAGTCCCAGCCGGTCCCCCGCCATCCTTCGCCCGGTGTGCGGCCTGGACCCACCGGAGGAGAGGGCCAGGCCCACTCCGGCCAGGAGGGCGAACAGCGCGGCGGAGTCCCCGGCGAACAGGATCCATGCCAGGGTCGGCTCGCCGGTGTCCTCGTTCGCGTCCGGCAAGATGTGAATGGCGATCATCCCGAGAAGGGCCAGTCCGCGGGCCGCATCGATGCCGGCCAGCCGCCTCCGGTTCTGCACCGCCTGAGCGCCTGCAGGGTCGACGTCGCGTCCCTGGCTGTCCTGGATAGCGCCCATCGTCGTCCTTGTCTTCCGGTGCCTAGACAATTTCCCGTGCGGGGTTGCCGCCATACCGCGTGCCTTCCGGCACTTGGCTGCCCTTCATCAAAAAGGAATCGGCCTCCAGCACCGAACCGTCGCCCATCACGACGTCGTAGAGCAGATAGGCGCCCACCCCCAAGGTGACTCCCCGGCCGATGGTGATGGTGTCGAGTTTGAAGACGCCGTCCTCCATTGAGTGGCACTGGACAACGCTGGCGGTATTGAGAGTCGTGTCGTCCCCGATGGCCACCAACGTCTTCTCCGGGATGACGCACCCGTCGTCAAAGACCCGCTTGCCCATCCGGACACCATGCAGGCGCCAGAACAAGGGCTTGAAGGGGGTCCCGTCGAAGAAATAGAGCGGATACGTGATGAACTTCCAGAACCGTTCGTGTCGCCAGAATTTCACGTCATAAATCGAGCATACGGTCGGGACCATCGCTTTGAACCCCTGCGCGGCACGCTCGAGCACGATGAAGAAGGCGATCATGAAGGCGCCAAAGCAGACGGTGCCCAGGTAGAGGCCGAGGCCCGGAACACCCGGGAACAGGATGATGGCGAAGGAGAACGCCAGCATGCCGGCGAGGACGAGGACCCAGCGGCTGGCGAGGTACAGCCCGATCGACAGTGCATTGTGCCGGTTCTTGGCCGGCAGCCGGCGGACGATTTCCTCCCGGCGGTCGATCCTGAGGAACGCTGTGTCCCGATCGACCGACCGGGGAATCTCGAATGCAGGTGAACCGAGCAGGCCGACGTTTTGCCGGACCTCGCCGTCGATGGGAATCATGACTTTGCTGCCGAACAAAACGTTGTCGCCCACACGGGCGTCGGCGGGATACGGAATGTCGTTACCGAAGAAGTTCTTTGCCCCGATTTTTACCTCGGAAACTTGGAAGGACGTACTTGAGTAGTTTGCGTTGATGATCGACACGCCGTCGGAAATGATGGTCCCGGATCCCACGGTGGTCAGGTAAGGGTTGTCGTGGTCGAGTTCCGTCCCGAAGTTTGATCCGGTCTGCTCCAGGTTGGGCTGTTTGTAACCCAACAGACGGAGGTAGTGCACTATCAGGGAACTGTCCCCGCTGATGTGCATGAACTGGAAGACATTGGTCATCCGGAAGATGAGTCGGTGGGCCGCATAGCGCAGACCGTACAGCGGATAGGCCCGCCCCGGTTTGAGGAAGAGGTTAAGCACTCGAGGAACCGTCGACATTGCCGCCAGAACGGCGAGCATGCCCCCGAACAGCACGACGAAAGAAGCGAAGGCCAGGTCCAGGTAGAACCCCGGGTTGGCATGGTTCAAATGGCCGCTTCCCAAGTAGGCCGGCAAAAGCAGCGCGATGGCCAGTAGAAGCAGCGGGCCGAACAGGACCGTGTTACTGACCAGGAGGAAGGCACTGTAAATCATCCGCCGCGCCCGGCTGCACCTCAGCGGCTCGACCAGCCGGTAGTTCACGTCGGTCGGGACCGCGGGGGATCCGTGCCAGCTTTCGCCGGCGGGGACGGACTGCTGTCTCTGCAGCGACGACGAGTGGCCCAGTTGCGCCCCGTCACCCATCGAAGTGCCGATGTCCAGCACGCACCTCTCGCTGATTAAGACGTCCTGGCCAAGCGTGACCCGGCCGGTCTGGATCCAGCCGTTGTGGGCCCGGTAACACAGGTAAAACGTATCCCTGTTGATCACCGTCCCGCTGCCGATCGTCAACAGGTCGGTGCACACCGGAGTGATGGGCGTGAGGATGGTGACGTTGGCGCCGACCTTTGCCCCCATCAACCGCAGGTAGAAGGGAAGAATCGGGGTGCCGACGAAGTAGGCCAGCGGGTTGAGCCTGACCAGTGCACGGACAAACCAGAACCTGACGTAGGCCAGCGACCAGATGCGGATGTTCTGCTCTTTCCACCGTCCCAGGATCAGCCATTTAAGCACGATTGGCACGATGCTAAGGGCCAGAAAGAAACTGACCCCGACGACGACCGCACGTCCCCAGATCTCCAGGATGCCGGCCCCTGCTATGACCCAGGTGTAGCCGACCACGATCGCCGTGATGAAAGCATAGGAGTAACCGATGGCGAGCGCCGCCTGCAGGAAACCGCAAAGCGCGATGTCGAACGTGGCGATACGCCCTCGTTTGGGCCGCGGGTCCGGTTCCTGTTCCGCCCACGCGTCCGCGGCGGCCGGAGCAGTGATCGCCGCGGCGAGGGCCCGGATCGTCGGATGCTCGTAGATGACCTGCAGGTCGACCGGCGGCAGGTCGGTGTTTGTGCGCAGCGCGGCGGAGAAGCGCGCGACTAACAGGGAGTTGGCCCCAAGGTTGTCGAACAGGTGAGCCTCGACGGAGACGCGTCCCAATCCCAGCACGGCGGCAAGCTGCTCGGCCAGAGCGGCCTCGGCGTCCGTCGTCGGCTCGCAGTACTCGGCGTCGGACGAAGCGCTCACCCGGTTGCTGGGCGTCGGCAGATTCTTCCGGTCGGCCTTGTCGCTGGGCAGCATCGGCATGGTCTCAAGCTGCTCGTAGAAGGCCGGGATCATGTAGCTCGGCAGTCGGTCGCGGAGCTCCTCCCTGATCTCCTCGGGCGCGAGGGCGGAGACGCCGTTGCGCAACGTATAGAACGCGGCAAGCTCGGTCATCCCCGGTGCTGATTCGTGCGTTTCGACTACTGCCTGCGCGATCCCCGGGATTTGCAGAAGCACCGATTCGATCTCGGACAGCTCGATCCGGTAGCCGCGGATCTTGACCTGGGTATCGATCCGGCCGTAGTACTCGATCAGCCCGTCGTCGGTGATACGCCCAAGATCTCCGCTGCGGTAGATGCGTCCCGAAGGGTTGTTCGGGATGCCCAGGAAGTCGGGGATAAAGACTGAATCTGTCTTCTCGGGATGATTCACGTAACCCACGGCCAGCCCGATCCCGGCGATGCCGATCTCCCCCATTTCGCCCCGCGGCAGGGCCCGCGGTTCCTCGGGGTCCAGGATCATGACCGTGTAGGTCGGTAGCGGCTGGCCGAGGGTGATCGGTTTGTCGGGGTGCATAACGTCCCACGTGGCGGTCACGGTCGCTTCGGTAGGCCCATACACATTGAGGAATCTCCGGCCCGGCCGGTGCCAGCGCTCGGCCAGATCGCGCGGGCAGGCCTCCCCGGAGACCAGCAGAAAACGCAGGTCGGGGAGCTCATGCTCCAGTGTGGCCAGCAGGGTGGGTACGCAACACATCGCTGTGACATGGTTGTCGATCACGAACCGTTCCAGGTCGGCCCCGAGCAGGCTCTTCGAACTCGGCTTGGGCACCAAGGTCGCGCCGACCATCCACGGCACCCACATCTCCTCGACAGAAAAGTCGAAGGCGATCGTCAGTCCCTGATAGACGCGGTCGTCGCTCTGATATCCGTAGACCTCGGCGGCGACCCGGACGAAGTTGCAGATGCTGGTGTGTTCAATGGCCACCCCTTTGGGGCGGCCCGTGGACCCCGAGGTGTAGATGACGTAGGCCAAGTTCTCGACAGGGGCGGGCTTCTCACTGTCTGTGAGCCGGGAGCCGGACAGGGAGGCAATGTCCGTGGCGGCCGTGTCCAAACTCAGGGCGCGCGGGCAGTCCTCCGGCAAGAGACCGGCCAGGTGGCTCAAGGTCAGCACGCGGCTGGCCCCGGAGTCCTCCATGATGTAGCCCAGCCGGTCCGGCGGAAATCCGGCGTCCAGCGGCACATACGCCGCTTGAATCTTCAGCACCGCCAGTATTGAGACGTAGGACCAAACCGCGTGGTCGAACAGCAGCGCGATACGGTCGCCGGCCTGGGCACCGTCGGCGAGCAGGTACCGGGCCAGCTGATTGGCCCGTGCGTCAAGCTGATCGTAGGTCAAGGTCGAGTCCCCGGAGTCGACCGCCAACTGGCCTGCCCGGCCTTCGCGGCGCAACGAGTCGCAGCGGCTCTCGAAGAGCGCTTCCAGCCGCTCCCCCGGAGACCACCGCACGCTCTGGTGGTGCGGGGACTGCAACAGCAACGGGTCCAAAGTGGCTGTCATCGCCTCCTGGGCTACGTCAGCCCCGCGTGCCGGATCCTCCGAGCGAACCTCGTGCGGCGCTGCGCTGAGCCCAGTCTCGGGGGCTCGGCGTCCCGCGGGTCCGGCATGTCCGCCGGCGCCGCCGACAAATACCGGTCCTTCGGGATCGGCGCGGACAAGGTCTCCAGTGCGGTATGCCCGGGGCCAGCCGAGGGAGTCCAGGGGGGCATATCTCTCGGCATCCTCACCGGGATCGAGGCACCGGCCCAGGCCCACCCCGCCGATGACCAGCTCTCCTTCTTCGCCCCAGGCGACAGGCTGGTCGTTCCTGTCCACGACGGCCAGTTGCCAGCCGGGAAGCGGCCGGCCGATGACTGCCGGGGTCGCCCCATGGGCCGTAGCACAGGCGACGGCGACCTCGATGGGA
The DNA here is from genome assembly GCF_059091245.1 of Arthrobacter sp. Y3225116. Taxonomy (NCBI): domain Bacteria; kingdom Bacillati; phylum Actinomycetota; class Actinomycetes; order Micrococcales; family Micrococcaceae; genus Arthrobacter; species Arthrobacter sp. Y3225116. The sequence goes on along the minus strand of NZ_JBNHGL010000005.1, from coordinate 22,205 downwards.
CGGTACGTGGTCCATACTTCCCGGCCGGGGGCAGCCAGCCGCGCCGCAAGATCCGGTGGGCATTCCTCGCCGAAGATCAGCAAACGGACGTCTTGCAGCGATTCCGTCTGCCATAGTGCAGCCAGGGCAGGCACAGTTGGGACTACGGTGATACCCCGTGACACCAGCCACGGGCCCAAGTCCTCGCCGGAGCGGATGACTTCGGGAGGTGCCGGCACCAAGCAGGCGCCGTGCCGCCAGGCCAGCCACATTTCGTCGCACAGGCCGGACCTGCCGAAGAGACCGGCCAGCACACGATCGCGGGGCCCGAGCGGGTCCTCGGCGCAGAAGACCGACGCTTCAGCGTCCACGAAGGCTGCCGCCGACCGGTGCGACACGGCGATTGCCTTGAATCGGCCGGTTGAGCCTGAGCTGACGGTGACCCATGCATCGTCGTCGGCGGTAGGCGGTCGTGCTTCCCCATGGGCGGGCGCTCCGATGACGGGACGGACCCGAAGCCCGGGTCCGACTACCGCGCATACTCTAGCCTCTTCCCATACCAACGCGGCCCGGTCACCGAGCTCGTCAGGATCGACAGGGACGCATGCCGCTCCGCGGACGAGCACGGCCAGTACGGCGATGTAGAGGTCGGCCGTACTTGGAGCCACCAGAATGCCGACCCGGTCTCCGGCACTGATCCCGCGTTCGTACAGGTCCAGGGCCAGGGACTCGATCCGATCCAGCAGCGCCAGGTAACTCAATGAGGTGGTGCCATCATCCACCGCTACCGCGTCCGGGTACTCGTCCACGGTGGCAAAGAGGATGTCCAGCAAAGTTCGAGGGATCGGGGCAGGCCCCCCTGAGTACACTCCGGTGGCGGGCGTGATTGTGCTGCCGGCCTGCTCGTTGGCTCCTGCCGGGGCATGGTCCCTTGGAGCAGCCAGCGCGACTAATTCTTTGGGCGCCGCCTTATGCGCCTCGGCCGACGGTGTCCGCGCGTGGGACTGCCGCCTGACCAGCATGGTCGTGTCCTCTGATCCAAGGTACGAGTTCTCGGCTGGAGCCATTGGTGCCTCCCGTTTCGGCGGTGCACGTGGGTGTAAGGGGTCACTGGGGCCAGTCCCTGCCCGCTGGGGCAAAAAGTTGATGTCCTGATGCCGGCTCGGCAAAGTGCCTAACCTGCACCTTTTCTTCCCAGTCCGACGTCACGCGGAAGATCCTGGCCGTGTAGCGGCAAGCGCCTGAACCTCGAACTGCGGAAGCGTGTCTGGCGTACGGTCATCCGCCGCTTCCTTTTCCTGCGGCGTGAGACCAAAAGCGTCCTGGAGCGCGCGGACAGCATCGGCAAGCTCATCGGCCCGTGCCACGGCAGCAATGCACAGCTCGGAAATCGAGATCATTTCCGGACTGATCCCGGCGTCCGAAAGTGCTCTGAAGAAAGTGCTGAGGGTAGTGGGCGAAGAGCGCATCCCGAGTCCAGTGAGCAAGACCTTGCCCACTTCTCCCTTGTAATACAGGGCTTCGAATCCGATGCGGCTCCGCGCCGCGTCCAGAGCCGCAATGGCTGCCGACGCCTCCGTGGATGGGAGGGTGAAGCTGATGTCGGCGATTCCGGTCCCCGCATCCCGCGGATTTTGGGCGATCATTTCGATGTTCAGCCCCGATGCGGCGAGTTCCTGAAGCAGTCGTGGGGCAGTCGTCGAGCAGGCCGGGATACCGGCGATCGTGACCTGCGCCGCGGAGTTGACGCTTGCCACGCCCGACACCAGAGTCTGTTCGCCTGCGTGCGCATCCGAACGGGGCTGGTCGAGACTGGGCAGGATCATGGTGCCCCGCTTTTGCACGAACGATGAACGGACATGAATCGGAATACCGAAGCGGCGGGCGTATTCAATGCATCGGAGGTGGAGAACTTTTGCCCCCGCGGCTGCGAACTCAAGCATTTCCTCGCTGGCGAGCACATCGATCTTGCGCGCATTGGGCACGATCCGCGGATCTGCCGTATAAATACCGTCGACATCCGTATAGATCTCGCAGACGCCGGCGCCCAATGCTGCGGCGAGCGCGACGGCGGTCAGGTCCGAACCTCCCCTCCCAAGAGTGGTGACCGTCTTCCCTTTACGGCTTTTGCCCTGGAACCCTGCCACGACGGCGACCTGACCGTTCTTCAAGCAGGCACGGATTCGGCGCGGCTCGACATCGATAATGTGCGCTTTGCCGTGGCAGTCGTCGGTGATGAGGCCGGCCTCGCTGCCTGTGAAGGTCCGGACATCAACGCCCAGATCGGCCAGGGCGATCGCCAGCAAGGCCGCGGAAACGAGTTCGCCGGTCGTCAGCAGGGCGTCGAGTTCGCGGGCAGGGGGATGCGGCGAAACACTGGCCGCGAGATCCAACAACTCGTCGGTGGTGTCGCCCATGGCGGAGACCACCGCAACGACTTGGTATCCAGACGCCTGTGTCTCAGCCACTCGGTGAGCGGCGCGTCGAATGCCGTCGGCATTCGCCACCGACGAGCCACCGAACTTCTGCACGATGATGTTCGTTGAGCGTCCTGCCGTGCCCGCCGCCTCCGCCCGTTCGCCCCACGGCAGCGGCTCGCCGAGCCTCGAGGCGCTGCGCGGCAGCTCGAATGAGTCCTGCGCCATGCGGACAGCAGCTTCATCCATGGCTTCATCTATGCGTTTGAAGTTTTTCACCCTGACCCCCAATCTGGTTGGGCTGCCGCTGCACCTCGGGTGCGGTCGCTGCCCCGCCACAACTCCGGATTGCCCTGCTGCGCCCGTCCAGAGCGAACCGCCTATTTGCCAATGTGTGCTCGGCTCGGCGTGCTCACTGCCTGCAGCAGCGCCGAGCTGGACGCCCGTGGCCTAGGGACGTCGCCACCGCCGCTGCCCGGCGCTTCGTCGGGCCGGTCACCGGCAACCGATCGGACTGCCTCTGCCAGCAGGTCAAGTCCGCGGGTCATGTTTTCCGCGCTGATAGTCAATGCAGGCATGGCTTTGAGCACTTCTCCCTCCGGCCCGGAGGTTTCTACCAGCAAGCCACGGGCGAAGGATTCGGCGGCAACTTTTCGTGCCATTGTCCGGTCCGGAAAATACACGCCGGCCAAGAGCCCTCGACCGCGGACAAGGGCGCCTTCGATGCCGGCCGCCATCGTTGCCAGAGCTGCGTGCAGCTGTGAAGACCGTGCCGCGATGTCTCCTTCGAATCCCCGGCCGTTCCAGAAGTGTTCCAGGGCCGCGGTCCCGGTCACAAAGGCCGGGTTATGGCCGCGGAAGGTACCGTTGTGCTCCCCCGGCTTCCAGATGTCCAATTCGGGCTTTAACAACATGACGGCAAGCGGCAGTCCGAAACCGGACAGTGATTTCGACAGGCAGACAATATCGGGTTGGATGCCTGCTTCCTCAAAGCTGAAGAACGTGCCCGTGCGTCCACACCCGGCCTGGACATCATCGACGATCAGAAGCACGCCGTGCTGGTGACAGATATCGGAGAGTCGCCGCAGCCACCTTCCACTGGCCGCTCTGAGCCCTCCCTCGCCCTGAACCGTCTCCACTATGACCGCGGCGGGTTTGTCCAGTCCGGACCCGCTGTCCTCCAACGCATGCTGCAGCCACAGGAAATCTTCCGACGGCTGGTCGAAGTAGCCGTCGTAAGGGAAGCTGGCTGCGTTATTGAGCGGAACTCCTGCCCCTTGGCGTTTGAGTGAATTCCCCGTTACCGCCAGGGCACCGAGGGTCATCCCGTGAAACGCATTGGTGAAGCTCAACACCTGGTGACGGCCGGTAACCTTGCGCGCCAGCTTCAGCGCCGCTTCGACGCTGTTCGTCCCGGTGGGGCCGGTGAACATGACCTTATAGTCGAGACCGCGCGGTGCCAGGATTAGTTCCAGGAACGTCTCTAAGAATCGCCGCTTCGCCGTCGTCTTCATATCGAGTGAATGAATGACCGACCCGGAGCGCAGGTAAGTGATCAGCGGCTCCAGCAGAAGCGGATTATTGTGCCCGTAATTGAGTGCTCCTGCGCCCGAAAAGAAATCCAGATACTCCCTGCCGTCCTCGCTATGCAGCGTGTCCCCGGCGGCGTAGTCGAAAACGGTATCCCAGGTCCGGCAGTAGCTGCGGACCTCCGACTCCAGAGAGGTAAAAATATCCATCAGTTGCCTGCCTTAGCTGTCGTTGGCCGCCGCCCCGGGCACGTCTCCTCTGGGCGAGGGGAGCGTGTGAGTGCCGGGATGCAGGCGCGGACAACCCCGGCGTCCCGTCCTGCTGCCTCGGACCGTGCGGGACCGCCGCATGTGTGACCATGCGTGTGGCAGGCCCTCGAGACCTTGACGAGTTCTTCGATCATGACGATTCCCCAATCTGTCCAACCGGGTCCCCAATCCGTTCCGCCAGACGGATTCTGCGATCGACCAGCGCGCGCTGTGCTCCTGCGGGGATGCGCGATGCTGCCCGTGTCCCAAACGAGGCCCGTACCCCAATACGGCTGCCGGGATGGATGTCACAGCCCGCCGACGCATGTCCGCGGACTGTCCCGGAACCGATAACCGTCGAAAGCCTCACGCCCCCTTGGTTTCTACCGAAGCTTTCGACAGTTTCAGCCTAGGAAGCGGCCACGTTGTATGCCCAAGTAGCCGACACTCGACTTGGAGCGACAATTCGGCTGATTCCTGCCCCGGCATGACCGATGACCTACTTGCTGCTCCGCGGGCGGTACTTGGATCCGCGCGTCAGATACTCGCTGTTGGCCCTCACTGATCAAGTACTTCGGCATACCGGATCAACTGCTGGCGGTTCTCGACCCCGAGTTTTCGGTATATCCGGTACAGGTGTCCCTCGGCGGTCCGAGGAGAGAGCGTCAAGGACTCCGCGATCTGCTTGTTGCTGGCGCCCCGGCGCACCAAGAGGACAATTTGTTGCTCCCGCGCGGTCAAAGCCGGTGCACTCCCCCGGGCACGCTCGGTCGCAGGAGTCGTGACGCCGTCGAGTCGGCGCAGGGCTACCCGCAATTGGTGCAGTGCACCGTTGTGCTGGCGTTGAAGCCCTTGCCGCTCGTAGATGCCCGATGCCCAGGACATCGCCGTGGCCGCTAGAAGATCTTTGCCTGCCTGCGTTGCCACCTCGGCTGCTGCCATCAAACCCCCCGGATCCGATGAGGCCCTGCTGGACGCCACAGCCGCCAAAGCCTGGGTTTCAGGTCCGTCCAACGGGGCGCACAGTTCCGCGAGACGGGCCGCCCCGCTACCGTCCCCGAGCAGGAGCTGATGCTCCAGGATCTCCTTCTCTGCGCTGACCCATCCCGCGGCACTGGCCGTTGCCGCGCCGGCTTGAAGTTCGTCCAGTAGAAAAACCGGATTCGGGCCTGCCGTTCCCGGCAGGCCCTCGCGGTTTATTGCAGCAGCCGCAGCGTAGGCAGAGGCTACAAGCAGGCGCGGGCGGCTCCCGGCGCCCGCTTCTTCCTGCAGGCCAATCCGGAAGTCCTTGGCTTGCCCGCCGTTGCCCAACAGAGCCGCTCCGGCTGCTGCAGCTCCGAGCACGGAGGGAAGCAGCATCCCCTGATCCTCATGCCGCAGCGGGCCGATACCTTCCGCCAACGATTGGACTGCGGGCTTCATCCGGCCCCTTCGAAAGAGAAGCAGTCCCCGCAGAGCGGATTCATTGCCTGAAAACCAACGGTGCCGGCACGGCGCGGTCCTGCTGTATTCATCCAGGGCGCGTTCGGCCTCCTGATAGCGGCCGGCGATCAACAGAGACTCCAAATTCCGGGAGAAGACAAAGGGATAAAAGGCCCGCAGCGAGGGAGTTGCCGCGACCAACTTCAGGGCCTCTGTCCCGGCTTCCGCCGCCTGCCGGAAGCGGCCGGTTTCCGCCAGGCAAAGCGCCTTGACGGTACCGGCAAGCAGCCGGGTAACTCCAGCATCCTCAGGCCCAGGGGCAGGGGCGTTCGCCAGCCGATCAAGGGCTGTTCCGAAGTCTCCTTCCAACATGTGGGCATAAGCCTGCAGCAACCAAGCACCGGTTGCTGCATCCAGGCACGCGGCCGCTGCGACCGGAGCGTCGCCCGGGGCTGTCGTGGGTTGCGCCCCCGCTGCTTCCATCCAACCGGAGGAAATCTTTTCAAGCTGGGCCCGGTAGCCGGCTTCCGGCTCCACGAGGGACGCCCGGAGCAGCGCGGCGGCCGCGATTGTCCGATGGTCCACGTTCTCATGGATCAGGTCCAGTGCCGTTTTGGCCTCCGAGCTGTCACCCAGCCCCCAATGAGCGCGCGCTCGTTCCACCAGAGCGGCAGGCTGGCCGTTCGTGCCGGCATCGGCAAGCCTCAAGGCCAGCGGATGGTCACACTCGTCATTGGCGGCACACGCGGCACGCAGTGATTCTTCAGGTGACGGCGGCCGGCCGGCGTCAACCTGCCAGCGCACCAGCTCCACCCTGGCTCTCTCAGGCGCAGGTTCCAGACGGTTCATGACGTCCAAAAATTGGTTGAGAAGTTCCCCGCTGCAGCCTGCGGGCACCATGGATCGGATAACGTCCGCGTACGGCGGGAACCGAAGCCGCACGGCGAGGTTTCCGGTGCGCATATCCGCCAACAGCCCCATCTCCTCCAAGGATCGGATCGTCGTACTGTCGAAGAGGGCATCGGCCGCTGCAGCGGGCACGGAGCCGGCCAACGCCGCGATGTCCACTACACGCCGCTGAGATGCCTCCAGCCCGTTAACCAGTCCCTTGAACAGATCAGTGGTACCTGGATCCAGGCCAGTGGGTTCCCAGATCATCCGCCACACTCCGTGGTGCTGCACCACATTGCCGGCTGCAGCAGCGTGGGCGGCCAGGGCCTTCAGGAGGTGCGGATTTCCCAAGGACTTGTGCTGCAGCATCAGCACCGTCCCGCCTGCTACGGTCCCTCCGAACATCTGTTCAAGGGCGTTGCGGACTTCCGCCGTCGTGAGCGGCGACACTTCGAAGGCCTCCAGGATCCCGTCCTGGCACAATTCAAGGAGCTCCCGCGGCTGCGCGCTCCAGCTTCTACAGAGCGCAAGGATCTTGAGCGAGCGCGCCATGACCAGTTGTGCCAGCAGGTGGCTGCTCGCGTCGTCCAGATCATGGACATCGTCGACAATCAGCAACAGGGGACGAGCCTCGCCTGCGGGGCCCTTGGCAAGGGAGGAGCGCACCGTCCGCAGGACTGCCAGTGGAGATTCCAACTCCGCGGGGGTCACTCCCCTCAGATAAGGAAAGAGCGCGCCGTAGGGCACCTGTGCCAGGGTTGGTTCGGCCCGTGCCCGCTGCACCCGCACCGTGTCCCCCAGGTTCCGGACAACCTCATCCGCGACAGTGGACTTCCCAATGCCCGCGTCTCCGTAAAGCACCGCGCCGCCGGTTGCCTGGCCGGCGAGGCAAGCGGTCACCGCATCGACGAGGTTCCGGCGCCCGCCCCCGGAGCCGGACACGTTCATGCGGTTGAGCCAGGGGACTCAGGAGCCAGCATCTCGGCCAACTCTTGACGGCTGCGAATGAGCAGTTTGGAAAATACCTGGTACAAGTGGCCTTCGACCGTTCTGGTCGAGACACCCAGTTCCCGGGCAACAGCGTGATTGCTGCGGCCCTCGGCAACAAACCTGGCAACAGCCTGTTCACGCGCCGTGAGGCGCCCGCGCCAGGCGGCCTCGTAGCCTGATTCCGTCCCGTCCTCAAGGAGTGTACGAACCTTGCGCCTGACCCTGCGGAGTACATCGGCCCGTCCCGATCTGTCTGCGGCCTCCTCAGCCTGGCCGGCCACGTCGCGGGCAAAGGTCAGTTGACCGGCTCGAGCCGCTTGCTCGGCCGCCTGGAGAAGCAGGCTGGCGTTTCCGGCAGCGAGGCCCTTCGCATACGTTTCGCAGACACCGGCGAAAGGTCCTTGGCACCGCGTGGCAAGTTCCAACAGCCGTTGATCCTCGTCCACCCCGGATAGACGCGCCATGGCCGCCAGCGCCATCATCTCGAGTGCGCCGACCGCCGCCGACCGGTCCGCAGCCGCGTGCTGCCGCAGCAGCCGCAGCGCACCTTCGACGTCGCCGCTGGCCGCCCGTGCCATGGCGCGAAAGTGCCGTTCCAGGCGGTCAATGAGCCAGGGGCTTGCCCCGCCGCCGGGTGGCTCTGTTCCCGCCTCGCCGCCGGCTTCATTGAGCATGGCCCGGCAGTAAGCCGAGGCCGCTTCGGCCAAAGGTCCCAAGCCGTCGGGATCCGCTTCCGACAACTGCGCGCGGGCAGAGCGCAGCAGGCCCGCTGCAGGGTGCAGGTCACCGGTCAAGGCCAGCACGATGCCGTCAACGAGTTCCTCCCACGTACCGCCGGGATCACCACGGCGACCGCACTGGCGGATATGCCCGGCGGAGTCCAACCAGGAGCCGGACAGCAAGTAGGCTGCGGCGCGGTGCTGGTGGATCTCCAGGCGGCGTTCTTCAGCCACCGTTGCAAGGTCGGGCCACGGCTCGTCGGCAACCGCCAGCGCATCGTCGCTGCGCCCGGTGACTGCCAAGGACTCGCAGAGCAGGGCCCGGCTGAGCAGCCTCTGCCACGTCGGGACAAAGGGATCCTCTGCACAGCGCCGAAGCAGGTCTACCGAGCCAGCGTACTCACCCCGGAAGACCATGGACCGGGCCGTATCCAGCGGCGGCACCAAGCCGTTCCGGACTGGTTCCGGGTGGCTGTGGAGGGCCGTCCGGGTCACGGCCGGTGGCCGGGACCGATAGTGGCCGTCGGGCGACGTAGCGCGGAGGGCCTCGGCCATGAGCCGGTCAGCGATTTCGGCCACTGGGGCCGGACGGTAACCGATGCCAACTATCCCGCGATACTGAAGCTGGTCCAAGGCGCCGCCGCGCCCGGTCGCCTGCAGATCGGACAGCGGAAGACCGCCGGATTCCGCGAGTTGGCAGGCGAGATCCAGAACGTCGTCGTTCAAACCGCTCAGGGTCGCGCACACAGTGCTCACCGTGGGCGGCCCCAGCCGGACCGGTTTTCCGGTGTGGACCCATACGCCGTTCCGTTCCCGGAGAGCACCTGAGGATACGTAATCCCCGACCAGCAACGGAACCAGCCTTGGACTCCCGCCGGAATGCGCCTGCAGCACCCGCGCCGCTTCGCGTGAAAGCCGTCCGTCCAGCCCGGTCGCAACCAGCTGCCCAACTTCCGACTGATTCAGGGGAGGCAGGTCGATCCGCCGCATTCGCGGGTCGTGGCCCAGGCTCAGGAACGCCGGCGGAACCGCCGAAAAATCCCGGGCGAGAATAATGGTTCGTACGTCTCCCCTCGTGACCAGTTGGCCGAGCAGTGTCGCGGAGTCGCCGTCGATATGCTCCGCATTGTCGATCAGCAGGACGATGTCTCTGCCGCCGGCTGCCTGGCTCAGTTGTTGTGACAATCCGTCCAAAACCAGCATCGGGTGCGTCAGTTGCGAGTCATCCAACTCGGCCAGCAAGTATGTCAGCGCCCCGTAGGAGCGGCTGCGCGCGTACTCGGTGCCGCGCAGTTGGACGACCAGGACGCGTTCCCCAAGATGTTCAACCACATGCCGTGCCAGCAGGGTCTTCCCGTATCCAGAGGGCGCGACGACGACCGCGCCCGCGGATCCCCTGTCCGTCAGCGCTGCAAGAACCGCTCCTGCGGCCTCCACCCGGCCGATCAGAACGGTGTCCGGGCCGGGCACAAGCGCATGACTGAATAAAGTGTCAGCCTTCATGGCGAGACCGTCTTTCTTCCCCTGCCCCCAACGCCCAACCCCCATCGGACGTGGAATTAACCATAGCCAGCGAGTCCGGCCTTGTACACGAGCAGCAGGCGGGTGGGCCGGGAACGGCAGCGGCAGATGATCCACGGCGGCGAAGGTACAGTCCCGGTCTCGAAGGACTACTCCACCCCGCGGCCACGGCTCCGGAGACGGGAAGCCTCCTGAGACGGGAACGGAGCCGACCACGGGGGCAGGCAGTCACCCCCCGTCGCCGGCCCCGCTCAGGAACCCGTGAAAATTGGTTGAAACTAAGTCAGCCCACCGTTGTCAGGCCTTGCCGTCGAAGAGGCTCGTGACAGAGCCGTCTTCGAAGACTTCGCGGACCGCGCGGGCGATCAGCGGAGCAATCGACAGGACGGTCAACTCCTTGAAGTTCTTCTCCGGTGGGATCGGCAGCGTGTTGGTGACCACCACTTCCCGGGCACCGCTCTCGGACAGCCGGCGGGCGGCGGGATCCGAGAACACGGCGTGCGTTGCCGCGATGATGACGTCCTTGGCGCCGGCGTTCTTCAGGACCTGGACGGCGCCGGAGATGGTTCCTCCGGTGTCGATCATGTCGTCGATCAGCACGCAGGTGCGGCCCTCAACCAAGCCGACGACCTGCTTCGACACGGCCTGGTTGGGCGCGTTCACGTCGCGGGACTTGTGCACGAAGGCCAGCGGAGCCCCGCCCAGGCGCTCGGCCCACTGTTCGGCAACGCGGACGCGGCCGGTGTCCGGGGACACCACGGTCACGTTGTCCAGGTCAACCCGTGTGCGCACGTAATCGGCCAGGAGCGGGATGGCCATGAGGTGGTCGACCGGACCGTCGAAGAAGCCCTGGATCTGCGCCGTGTGCAGGTCGACGGACATCAGCCGGTCCGCGCCGGCCGTCTTGTACATGTCGGCCACCAGACGGGCCGAGATCGGTTCCCGGCCGCGGTGCTTCTTGTCCTGCCGGGCATACGGGTAAAACGGAGCGACCACGGTGATGCGCTTGGCCGAGGCCCGCTTGAGCGTGTCTACCATGATCAGGTGCTCCATCAGCCATTCGTTGATGGGAGCCGGGTGCGCCTGGATCACGAAGGCGTCGGTACCGCGCACGCTTTCCTCGAACCGGACGTAGATCTCGCCGTTTGCGAAGTCGTAGGCGGACGTCGGCAGGAGGTCGATCTCCAACTCTTTGGCGATCTCCCGCGCCAGTTCCGGATGGGCGCGTCCGGAGGCCAGCACCAGCCTCTTTTCGCCCTGTGCCTTGATACCGCTCATGAAGGATCACTTTCTGCAGTTGGGGATTGCGTGGAGGAAGTTCGGGTGGCAGCTTCTGCAGATGAGCTGCCGGGGCGGTTCTTCTGCACCCAGCCGTCAAGGTTCCGTTGCGGTGCGACGCTGACCGCGAGCGCTCCGGGCGGCACATCCTTGCGGATCACCGCACCTGCGCCGGAGTAGGCACCGTCACCCACGTGCACGGGAGCCACAAAGACGGTGTTCGAGCCGGTGCGCACGTTCGAGCCGATGACGGTACGGTGCTTCTTTTCGCCGTCGTAATTGGCGGTGATGTTGCCACAGCCAATGTTGGCATACTCACCGATCTCGGCATCGCCGGCATAGCCCAGGTGGGACAGCTTGGCGCCCTTGCCGATGGTCACGTTCTTGGTCTCGTAGAACGCGCCGATCTTGCCCTTCTCGCCCAGCACCGTGCCGGGGCGCAGGTAGGTGAACGGGCCAACGGTGGCGCCGGGCCCGATCTCGGAATCGGTGCCGTGCGTCCTGATGACCGATGCGCCCTCGCCCACAGTCACGTTCGTCAGGGTCGTGTCCGGCCCCACCACGGCATCGGAGGCGACGTGCGTGGCGCCGTGCAGCTGGGTGCCGGGCAGCAGCGTCACGTCGGTGCCGAACGTCACCGTCGAGTCGATCCAGGTGGATGACGGATCCACGATGCTGACGCCGGCCCGCATGGCCGCGTCCAAGACCCGCCTGTTGTGCTCCGCCCCCAGGGCCGCCAACTGGACCCGGTCGTTAGCCCCCTCCACCTGCCATCGGTCGGTGGTGACGACGGCGGCCACCCGACCGCCGTCGGCCCGGGCCAGCGACAGCACGTCGGTCAGGTACTTCTCGCCTTGGGCGTTGTCCGTGGTGATCCTGGACAGGGCGGCGCGAAGAACTCCGGCATCGAAGGCATAGATTCCGGAGTTGACCTCACGAATCGCGCGCTGTTCGTCCGTGGCGTCCTTGTGCTCGACGATGCCCTGGACACTGCCATCGTCGGCGCGGATGATCCGCCCGTATCCGCCGGCGTCATCGAGGACCGCGGTCAGCACGGTAACGGCATTTCCGCTGGAGGCGTGTTCGGCGACGAGTTCCTTCAGCAGCGCCGTGGTCAGCAGCGGAACATCGCCGTAGGTGACCACCACGGGTCCGTCCGGCTCGGCGGGAAGGGCCTCCAGCGCCACCTCCACTGCGCGCCCGGTACCGGGGATCTCGTCCTGGTCAACGATCAGTACGTCCGGATCCAGCGAAGAGATATGCTCCGCCACCTGGTCACGCTCGTGGCGTACGACGGCGGCGAGCACCGTGGGTGCCAGGCCGCGGGCCGCAGCGAGCGCGTGGCCCACCATGGAGACGCCGCCGATCTCATGCAGGATCTTGGGCTTTTTGGACTTCATCCGGGTGCCCGCCCCCGCGGCCAGGACGATGACCGCTGCCGGTGTTGAAGCGTTTGTGACGTTTTGTTCAGGGACGTCCTGGGGGCTCACTAAGTAGCACTCCTCGCTGCGGTGATTCCGGTGTGGCCGGTGCATTTGGGTTAACGGCATCCTACCTGCCGCGGCACCTCCGGTTTACCGGCCGGTGGTCGTTCCGCCCATAGGATTCGAACCTATACTCCACGGCTCCAAAGGCCGGGGTGCTGCCATTACACCAGGGCGGACCGTGCCGCCAAGAACACTGACCCGGTGGCACAAGTGTCCATTTTGCCACGTTTGCCAACCTCGATGCGACTCGGCGGCACGGGCCGCCGACACATGGCTTTCGTGCCGGTCACTCCACCCCGGTCGCCAGGCTTGGTACGTCCTCACAGGATGGCTCGAGGGCCGCCGGCAGGCTGGTACCGCTGCGCAACAGCTGGGTCATGAGTGCTGCAGGCACCGGCTTGCTGAAGTAGAACCCCTGGCCACCGCTACAGCCAAGATCGCGCAATTGTTCGGCCTGTTCCCGCGTCTCGATGCCCTCGAAGATCGCGTCCAGCCCCGCAGCACGAATGAGCTGAAGTACGGCACCGATGAAATCCTGCTGGGAGCCGTCGGCCGAATGCGTAGCAATGATGGACCGGTCCACCTTCACCATGTCAACGGGCAACCGGCGCAGGTAGCTGATCGATGAGTAGCCGGTTCCGAAGTCATCAATTTCGATGCCGATGCCGAGCTTGCGAAGGGCCAGCAAGGAGTAGGTCTCGACTTCTCCCCCGGTAACCAAACCGGTCTCCGTGATTTCCAGCACCAGCGACTCGGCCGGCATTCCGGAATCCCTCAAGACGCCCCGAACGTGCTCCACCAGGTCGATGCGCTGGAGCTCGGCTACCGAGAGGTTTACGCGGATCTGGAACGCCGGGTCCAGGTTCAGTTCGGCGGACCACTGGGCAAACTGGTGTGCGGCCGCCGACAATGTCCACCGGCCCAGGTCAACAATCAGGCCGGTCTGTTCCGCCACGGGGATGAAATCGGTCGGCATCACCCGTCCACGCACCGGGTGATTCCACCGGATCAACGCTTCCACCCCGATCGGCAGGCCCGTGCACAGGTCCACCACCGGTTGGTACTCGAGCTCGAAGCCGCCGGTCGCGATGGCGCCGCGGAGTTCGGACGCCATCTGATTGTGCAGTTGGCGCGCCTGCAGCATGTGGGACTGGAAGACCTTGGTGCGGTTCTGAGGGTCTTTTTTCGCCTCATACATGGCCGTGTCCGCGTCCAGCAGCAGGCTCTGTGCGGTTTGTCCCGCATCTGCCACCCGGACGCCAATGCTGGCCTGGGGCCAGACGGTGACTTCGTCCAGTTGGATTTCGTCATTGAGCACGCCCAAAATCCGCTGGGCCACCTGGAGCGCGAGGTCCGTCGTCGCGCGCGGAAGAAGGACCGCGAATTCGTCGCCGCCCAGCCGTGCGACCGTGTCGCCGTCGCGCACGACGGACCTCAGCCTGTTCGCCACGACCGTGAGTACGCGGTCGCCGGCGTCGTGGCCAAAACTGTCGTTGACCTGCTTGAAGGAATCCATATCCAGCAGGAGCAATGCCGGGGCGCGCTGGCCGGACCGCGCATCATCGAGCGCGACGTCCATGTCCTTGGCCAAGGCCGTGCGGTTCGCCAGCCCGGTCAAGGCATCTGTGAGGGCCATCCGGCTCATGTCCCGATGGGCCTGGCGCAGTTCGGCCGTCCGTTGCTCGACGCGCTGTTCCAATTCCATGTAGCTAAGCTGCAGTTCCTCGGCCAAGAGGTTGACGCCGGTGATGACGGCGTCAATATCGTCGCGTGCCGGGGAAGGGGCGATCCTAGTGGTCAGATCGCCTCCGGCCAGGCGGACCATCCCGTCGACCAACTGCTGGAGCCGAGGGTCGGAATTATGCGGCATTGTCCCGTTCCAGCCACGCGAGGGCCTGTGGTTCGGAATCAAAGTAGCGGACCGGGCATTCGGACGGTTCGGTTCCCAGCACGAAATTGGCGATCACCCGGTCTACCGGAGACTCGCCCACGAGGGCAATGGCGGATGCATTGGTTTGCCGCCCGAGCATCGACCGGGCCATGCGGGAAATCGAGGTGACTCCCGTCATCCGCATCAGGACGCGGCAAGGGTGGCCGCCGGAAAGCACGCGAAGCTGCGTTGACGTGTGGGCCGCGACTTCGTCGGTAAAGGCCGCTCCGCGCGGAAGATCGACGCTGATGATGCCGTGGCCGGCACTGATCACATCGGCTGCAACGGCATCTGCCGCGTCAACCACGCGCCTCATGCGGCCGCGTCATCGTTGGATACCGCTCCTGCAACCCTCTCGGGCCAGCCATGACCTAGCACGTGCATCCGCTCCCCAACGATTCGGTGGAAGCTTACGCTCCCGTCCAACAAATCCAGAACTTACTGCTTCAGAACTGCCAATTGTTCACAGCGTAAACGAACGGAGTTCACGACACGCTCAATGACACGGTGAAGAATGCATGTTACGAAGCCTTCGGAAACTCGGCGATTGCAGCCGCGACCTGCGCCGCCCGATCCTTGGCACCGGCTTGGGTGAAATACGCTTGGCTGTCCTTAAGGCAACGCAGCGCATTCATGAAGTCGCCCTGCTCCCGCAGGGCCCTGCCCAGGAGAAGATTTGCTTCTCCCGCGGTCTGATGGCCCATTGCCTCCGACTCGCTGCAGATAGCGACGAGTATCGCCACGGCTTGATCCAATTCCTGGTTTAGGACGTGCCAGTTGGCGCGGTTCAAGCGGTTCTTAAACCGGTCGCTGCCATCCTCACCGATAATCGACGCGGCCAACTCAGCGCGCTCCATGCAATGTTCTGTTTCTGCGTCTGCCACACCTGCCGACAATCGCATTGACGCAGAAGCGCGATTGAACCAAGCCCACAGAGCCAGATCATTCAAGGGCGACAGGTACTCAGCTGCGAGCTTGTGGTATTTAATCCCGTCCTCGGCCTCATGCCGCAGGAAGGCCACATTACCGATGACCCAGTAGCCCTTACCTGTAGCCTGTGAATCGATGCCTGACCCCAAGATTCCGACAAGCTTCAGGCACTCCTGCCAGGCCTGCTCCAATTCGTCGCTCTCCGCGAGGGAAGCGATCAAGGCCAGGAAAGAACCTATTCTCAGGTTCTCACCTACGTCTATGTGCGAGGAAATGTGAACCGCGTTGGCCCCGAACTGAACAGCTCGGTCTAGCTCACCCGCTGCTTGACAAACATCCGACAGCAGGGTGAGCACACGGCATTCGAGTTCTCGCGACCCCAGCGTGATGGGATGATTTCGGAGAAGTTCTGCCGTATTAATGCAAGATCGTATGTCACCCATGCCGCGCTGGCATTCGGCTTGGAACAAGGTCATCTGCCACCATGCCGTTTCATCACCCGCCTGTTTCGCACGACACGCGGCCTGGAGTGCAAGCTCCAGCCCGTGCAGAAAGTCCCTTCGGCCGAAAGCTTCCCGCGCGCGCAGCTCGATTAGGAAACTATCTCCGGACGGATCAGGAGCCATGGTGCCTATCCTCCATGCATCGAAGTTTATTCAGACAGGCAAGTGGTCCCATCTGCATCATCCTATTAGGCCCGGCGCGCCAACTGGGGAAGCCGTGAAATGTGTCGTTTAACTGGTAGTTAGAACGTCCCCCTGTCTGTACACTAAACAGTGTCATCACCACTGCATCGATTTGCGAGTCTATGCATAAAAAACGAGGGAGCACCCGATGAAAAAGTTCTCGGCATCAGTACTCATTGCTGCAGTTCTGGCCATTACCGGCGCGACGGCTGCATCAGCAGCAGAAACAGCGATTGCGCCGGCCACTACAGTCAAGTCGGCACCGGTTTCTGGTGGCTTTTCGATTCAGACCGGCAACTGGCCGCACTAAGTAAGTAAATAGAGCGGGAGTTCCGCTCTCCGGCTGAGGCCGTGGCATGCATCTTCGGACGCCTGCCACGGCCTTTGTGGTTTAAGAGACCGCGACTGCGTCCGAGGCATCGGCGGTTTGCTGTTTCGGTCCGGAATCCAGCGGCAGTGTAATCGTGAAGGTCGTGCCGATGCCGACCCTAGACTCCACGGAGATATCGCCGCGGTGCTGGTCGACCATCCCCTTGACGATGGCCAGGCCCAGGCCGGTGCCCTGGATGGCATGGGCGTTGGATGCCCGGTAGAAACGCGAAAAGAGCTGGGGCAGGTCTTCTTCCGGGATGCCGATCCCGCTGTCCGCGACCTTGACCACGGCGCAGGGGACGCCGTCGTCGTTCTCGCCGCCGAGGCCGACCGTGACCCGCACTTCCCCGTCCTGCGGCGTGAACTTGACGGCATTGGACAGGATGTTGGTGAAGACTTGCTCCAACATCTTGGTATCGCCGTCAGCGGCGAGCCGGGTGTCCAGCCCCTCACCGACCAGCTTTACGTTCTTGGCCTGCGCCACCGGTTCCAGCGCGGTGGAAACCGTGCGCAGGAGGCGTGGCAGGTCCACCGGTTCCGTCTTCAACCCGCTGCTCTGGAAATCCATCCTGGACAGGGTGAGCATGTCTTCGATCAACTCGCGGAGCCGCGCGGCATTGCGACCCACGATCTTCAGCATCCGCGCCACTGATTCCGGGACCTCACCGGCGTCTCCATCCAGCACCAGCTCCAGGTACCCGGCGATAGAGGTCAACGGAGTCCGGAGCTCATGGTTGACCGTTGCCACGAAGTTCGACTTGGCTTGGTCCAGCTCGCGGAGCTTTTCCACGACCTGTTGTTGGACTGTAATCAGGTGCCCCTGGATCAGACCGTGGGCCAGGTTGCCGGCTACGTGCTGAAGCAGTGAAATCTCGGCCGGCGACCATGGCCGCGGCTGCCCCGTGCGGATCAGGCACAGCAAGCCGAAAGCCTGCGGGCCCTGCCCCAAGGGCGCGAGCAAGGACAATTTACCCCGCGGGGTGGCGAGCCATTCGGCCACATGGGGATATGCGGCGATGTCGATGCCGCCGTCGTCGGCCGACGTGAGCACGCTGTGCTTGGCCCAGAGCGCCGAGGACAGCTCCAGCACCTGTTCGTCGCTGCGGTAGGGCATGGAGCCCTGGGTGGATTCGCCGATCCATTGAGCGGTGGTATGCGGCACCCGCTCGTCCGCCAGGGTACGCACCCAGACGTGGTCGGCTTCGAAGGCCTCGCCGATGCCACGCAACGCGAGGTTGATCATTTCGTCCGGGTCATTCGTACTGCGAATGCCGTCGGACACATTCCGGATCCGCTCCCGCAGGACGGCCACCCCGTTGCGTTCCCGTCGCCGGTGTTCCGATCTCGCGAGGGTCACGCGGACACGGTTCACCACACTGGCGGCCGTCAACGGCTTGATCAGGTAGTCGGAGACGCCCAGCTCATAGCCGCGCTCCACCAAGTGCAACTCGTCCTCGGTGGCCATGAGCATCACCCGCCACTGCGCGCCCGGCTGGCTGTCCGACAGCCGTCGCACGGCTTCCATCCCTGCCAGGGACATATCGGCGGCGTCCACCAAAAGAATGTCGGGCGGTTTGCGCTGCACCTCGGCCAACACCTCGGCCGCGGAAGTCAACGCCGCGACCGATATGCCGGCATCGCTCAGGACGCTGCGCAGGAACCCGCGGGTCTCAGGGTCCACCGCGCCGACCAGTACGGTTGGGCGCGCTGCCGCCCCGGGCTCACCTGCAACGGTCCGCACTGCATTCCTCCTGCATTGAACGCGGCCCGGCGTCGTCCCGGCCCCCCGACGTTATGAATGAAGAGTAGCAGTGCTCCCACCGGTACGACGGGAAGTTCCCTCCTGCCTCCGGCGCGCACCCCTCCCCCGTAGCCGGCCCCGAAAGGCCGCTGCGTGCTTCCAGGACCTAGGCTGTCCGCGATGGCTTCGTGTCCGTAGACTCCAGGCTCCCGGCGGGCGTAGCGTTTTTCCATCGCAACGACTGGGAGCCCCCGGTGATCCATACGGACAAACTCACCAAACATTTCAAAAACAAGAAGGAAACGGTGGAGGCGGTCAAGGGCGTCGACATCGACGTGTCGCCCGGCGAACTGGTGGCCTTTTTGGGCCCGAATGGCGCCGGCAAGTCCACCACTCTGCGGATGCTGACCACGCTGCTCTGGCCCACCTCGGGCAGCGCCACCGTCGCAGGAGTGGACGTGACGGCCGACCCTGCAGGGGTCCGTTCACGCATCGGCTACATCGGGCAGGGCAACGGCGGCGGGCACAGTTTTCGGGTCATCGACGAGCTGGTCATGCAGGGCCGTTTTTACGGGATGAACGCCGCCGACGCCCGGTCGCGCGCCCGCGAACTGTTGCGAACGCTCGACCTGCAGGAACTGGAAAAGCGGACGGTCGTCAAGCTCTCCGGCGGCCAGCGCCGCCGCATGGATGTGGCCCTGGGGCTCATGCATTCGCCCCAACTGCTGTTCCTCGACGAACCATCGACGGGGATGGATCCGCAGAACCGGGCGAACCTGTGGGAGCACATCATGCGGATGCGGGCCGAGCACGGAACCACCATCGTGATGACCACCCACTATCTGGACGAGGCGGACTCCATGTCCGAGCGGGTGATCGTCATTGACCACGGCCGCATCATTGCCGACGATACGGCGGCCCGACTGAAAGCCAACCTGGCCGGGGACCTGCTGGCCGTGGAGGTTTCCCGGGACTCCGCCCAGTCCGCCCGAGCCATCCTCGGCCGCGCTGCCGCGGACGGTGACTTCGAAGAAAGCAGCAACGACGGCGCCGCCCGCTTCCGCGTCCGCCTCACGGATGGCGCCCGGCTGGCTCCGGGACTGCTCAAGGCGCTCGACGATGCCGGCGCCCCGGTGACGTCGCTCCAGCTCAACCCGCCGACCCTGGACGACGTGTTCCTGGAACTGACCGGGCGCAGCCTGCGGGAAGGAGCCGAGGCCTGATGCAACCGCAACGGACAGACGCGGCAAACCTCAGCGGGAGCGCCCCTGTGACCAAACCCGGCCTGGGCAAAATCGTCCGGGACACTAAGTTTGTCTTCTGGCGCGAGCTGCTCCTGGTGCTGCGGGATCCGTTCTCGCTGATCTTCTCGCTGCTGCAGCCGTTGATCTTCCTGGCCCTCTTCGGCCCCCTGCTCGGCGCGGCCGTCGGGACCGAGGCCTTCGGCGGGGAGAGCTCGCTCCAGTGGTTCCTGCCGGGCGTCGTCGTCATGATCTCCCTGTTCGGCACCACCATGACCGGCTCCAACCTGCAATACGAACTGATGACCGGCTCCTATGAGCGGGTCCTGGCGACACCGCTGTCCCGCTCCTCGCTCATGATCGGACGGGCGCTGAAAGAGTGGGCGCCGCTCGTGGCGCAGGGATTGCTCATCGCCGTGGTCTGCATCCCGTTCGGGTTCGTTTTCCATCCGCTGCAGGTCCTG
This sequence comes from Arthrobacter sp. Y3225116, assembly GCF_059091245.1. Classification (NCBI taxonomy): domain Bacteria; kingdom Bacillati; phylum Actinomycetota; class Actinomycetes; order Micrococcales; family Micrococcaceae; genus Arthrobacter; species Arthrobacter sp. Y3225116. Next base: position 2,359 of record NZ_JBNHGL010000005.1, on the reverse strand, counting down.
CTGGGTCTGCTGATCCTCGGGATCTTCGGGGTCGGCATCGGGGCGCTCTCCTACACGCTGGCCTTGGTCACGCAGGGGACGGAATGGGTGTTCTGGGGCGTGCAGCAGACCCTGTTGTTCCCGCTGATGATCCTCTCCGGCATCATGCTGCCCGTAGAGGCCGGGCCCGGCTGGATGCAGGTGCTCAGCCGGTTCAATCCGCTCACCTATCTGGTCAATGCCGAGCGGGAGTTGTTCGCGGGCGCCATCGGCTCGGACACGCTGTGGGGCCTGGTCGCGGCGGTGCTCACCGCGGCGGTTGGGCTGGTCGTCGGCGTGCGGACCACCAAACGGCAAACCCTGTGAGACCTTCCGCCTGGCCGCAGCAGGGCCGGTGCTGGCCCCGACACCTGGCGCGGGAAGCGGACATTCCGCTCCGGCCCCGGCCGGTGCACTGCCGCTTGGGTTAGCGTTGCGACCATGACGCACGTCCCGCGGATCGCCGCCGTCCCGCTTTCGGTCCTTGCGGCCATAACGGTGACGGTCCTGGCGTGGGCCAGCGCCTTCGTCGTGATCCGCGGCGTGCTGCCGCATTTCGGGCCCGGGCCGCTCAGCCTGATGCGGCTTGCCATCGGCTCGGCCGCGCTGGCGCTGCTGTTGGTCGGGCGGCCGTGGGTCAGGCCGGGCCGCCGGGCGTGGTTGCTGATCGTCGGCTGCGGCCTGCTGTGGTTCGGCGTCTACAACTTCGCCCTCAACACCGCGGAGCAAACGCTCGACGGCGGCACCACCGCCATGATCGTCAATCTCGCACCCGTGCTCACGGCCCTGGGCGCCGGACTGTTCCTGGGCGAAGGCATCCCCAGGTGGCTTGCCATCGGCGCCGGCGTCGCCTTCTCGGGAGTCGTCATGATCGGCTTCGGCACCGGTGGCGGTGCCGCCGGCGGCGTCGGGCTGCTCTGGGCGCTGGCAGCGGCGGTGACGTACTCCGCCGGGGTGCTGCTCCAGAAGCCTGCCCTGGGCAGCGTGCCCGCCGGGCAGGTCACCTGGTTGGCCTGCAGCATCGGTGCACTCTCGTCGCTGCCGTTTGCCGGTGACCTCCTGGCGGACCTGCGCAGCGCTCCGGCCGAAGCGACCCTGGGAGTGGTGTATCTGGGCTTGGTGCCCACGGCCCTGGCCTTCAGCACCTGGGCCTATGCCCTGGCCCGGATGCCGGCCGGGCAACTGAGCGTTTCGTCCTACCTTGTTCCTCCGGTCACCATCGTGTTGGGGTGGATGTTCCTGAGCGAGACGCCAACCGTGCTGGCCGTCATCGGCGGCGGGGTGTGCCTGCTGGGCGTAGCGCTGTCCCGCCGGCGCGACCGGCGGGAAAGGCAGTCAGGCCTCGGCACCCACCCGGCCGAGCGTGCCCAACCGGCTGGCAATGCGGGAGATGTCGACGGCGGACGGGCTGGCTGAGGGGGCCAAATCAAGCGGCTCCGCGCTGATGACCGTCAACGGCACGTCGGCGTCATAGAGGATGTCCACGATATTGCTGAAGCGCTGCCAGCCGTTCATGCTGATCGCTTCCCGGGCCGGCACACCGGAAATAATCCAGTGGGCTGCATGCGCCAGCAGGCCCAGATAATCGGAGGCGGCCGTGGGTCCTTCGCACAGGTCGCGGAAATCGAACCACAATTCGGCCGGCGTGCTCCGAAGGACCGGCAGCGGCCAGCTCGCCGGCCGCAGTTCGCGCGCTTCTGCCGCGGACGGCCAGTCAAGGCCTGCCTCGGCAATCCGCGGGTCCCCGGGACCATCCGGGGCAACGACCATGGCGCCGTCGTCGAACCGGCCGGGGCGGGCACCGCCGTCGTCGAACCGGGCGTCGGCCCGACCGGCGGTCTGCGTGCGGTAGTCGACCGGCCCGGCGACGGAGGCAACGTGCATGGTGCGGCGGATCAGGGCGATGGTGGGCTCGAACAGCTCATGGAAGGCCTCGCCGGGCATCAACCGCTCGGGCGGATAGTTCGAGGTGGTGACCAGCACTATGCCGCGGCGGTGGATCTCGCGCAGCAGCCGGGCCAGCAACTGGCCGTCCCCCGGATCGTGGACATGGAATTCATCCAGGACCAGCAGGGCGCAGCCGCGCAGCAAGCCGTCGATGGCCACCTCGATGGCGCTGGTGCCCGGCGGCCTGGCCTCCGGGTCCTGCGCGTCCCGGCGGAGGACGTGCAGTTGTCGGAACAGGTCGTGGAAGTGCCAGCGCTGCTTGTCCGGCACGTCGATGGCCTCGAAGAATGCCCGGGCCAACCAGCTCTTGCCCCGTCCGACGGGACCCCAGAGGTACAGCCCGCGGCGAGAGCCCGGCAACGCGGGCAGTCCGGCGCGGAGCGGCGCGGCGGCT